>JBDTTK010000232.1:0-6711 GCA_039930685.1 Bryobacteraceae bacterium
GGGCGCCTCTATTTTCGGCGGCTCCGGCACCGCAACTGGACCCGGCGGTGGAGATGCGGGCCGGGGCGTTGAGGGAGGCTGAAACGGCTTCGGCGGAGTCTTCGCCTGGAGGTTCTCAGCTGTAACCTCCGGCGCCGGTTTGCCGCGGTTCGGCGCTGTCTGGGTCGGCTCGGCGATCTTGGGTTTCGGAAGGACAGGCGCCGTCAGGTGAATCGCGCGCCGGACATCGATCATCGACCGGTTCGCCGCTAAACGGGCCGGCTGCGGCGCCATAAATACCAGCCATACGAGCGCCGGAATAATCAACAGGTGGGCAAAGAGCGAGGCCACTCCGGCCCGAAGCCAAGTCTCCGTGCCGGAGTCGAAATGATGCTGCTCCAGGAGCAGCAAATGCAACTCGTCGTCGCGAACCTCAGGCGGCTGGACTGGCACAGAACGGTCTGATCTCCAAAGCGGCTGGCTACCGGCGCGCCTGCCCTTAGCAACGACGTCCGCGACGTCCGGAAGGTTGCCAGGCAACTGCTCCGTGCACCCGCGGATCAGGCGCGAAGGGACTCCGCGACGATCTCGGCGTGTGCCTTGATTCTATCAAGGATGCTCTCGGCGACCTCGAGGGCACGCAATCCGTCTTCGCCATTCACCCGCGGGCGGGTCCTGTATTCGACGCTGTCGAGGAACGAATCCACTTCGAGCCGGAGAGGCTCCGCGTTCTCGACGGGAAGTTGGGACAAGCCGAACTTGCCACCGCCGACCGAAATGGACGCTGCTTCGCGCTTCGCGTAATCGACCGTAATGTATTGGTGGGGTTGAAAAAGGCGCAGTTTGCGGACGCGCTCGGTGGAGACGCGGCTGGCGGTGAGGTTAGCGACGCAGCCTCCGGGAAAGGCCAGGCGAACGTTCGCGAGGTCCACTTTGCCTGACAAAATCGAGATGCCCGCCGCGCGGACCTCTTCCGGCATCTTCCCGGTCAGCGCCAGGACAATCTCGATGTCGTGAATCATCAGGTCGAGGACCACGTCGACGTCGAGGCTGCGCAAACTGAACTCGCTTAGGCGGTGGATCTCGAAGAAGAGGGGTTTATTGACGATGCGCTCGATCGCCTGGACGGCGGGGTTGAAGCGCTCCAAATGGCCGACCTGAAGGAGACGTCCGGTCCGCGCCGCCGTCTCGACCAGCGTCCGGCCGGCGGCCGACGTGTCGGCGATCGGCTTTTCGACCAGGACGTCGAGGCCCGCCTCGAGAAACTGGCAGCCCAGGGACGCGTGGTGGATCGTAGGGGCGGCGACGATGGCGGCATCCGCACGTCCGGCGGCGGCCTGGGGGCTAGGTAAGACCGGGCAACCGTAAGCCGCGGCCGCCTGCTGCGCCGCCGCCGGATCCGGATCCAGCACGCCCGCAATTTCCGCCCGGGGATTCTCGCTCAGAACCCGCAAGTGGTTCTTGCCGAATGCCCCGGCTCCGGCAACCGCGACTCGTATTTTCTTCAATTTGCCTCCGATGTCCTGCAGAAAACGTTCCACCTTAGTCTAATGAAAAACGGCCGCGTGGCCGAATTTCCTTTAGTGAGCTGCCGGTCCAAATCCGGCTGGGGCCGACTTCTGCCTTGGCTGGCCTTCCTTGTCGCGATCGCCTTGGCGCCCGTTCCGGGCCGGGCGCAGAAGTATAACTTCAAGTTTTACGGCGGCGAAGAAGGCCTGCGCAATCTCGCGGCCCAAGTGGTCATGCAGGACCGCTCCGGATTTCTGTGGGTCGGCACCCAGAACGGGCTGTTTCGCTACGATGGCAATCGGTTTCTCGAGTTCGATCGCAAGTCAGGACTTCCCACGGCGCGAATCGAATCGTTGTTCGAAGCTCGCGACGGCGTTTTGTGGGTCGGCACTCCCGTCGGACTTGCAAGGCGGTCCGGAAGCGGGTTCACGCAGGTGCAACTGCCGAAGGCCGTTGGCATTATCGGCCGATCGGGAATCGCGGCCGACCGCAAGGGGCGCCTTTACTTCGCGACCGAAGGCGGTCTGCGGGTTGGCCAAACCGACGCGAAGGGCAACCTTTCCATTTCCGTCGTCGAAAATCCAAAAGGGCTCGCCAGTCCACAGGCGAACATGGTCTTTGTCGACGACGGCAACACCATCTGGTTCGGTTGCGGCGACCATCTTTGCCGGCTCACGGACGGCGTCGCCGAGATTACTCGTCCGGAGGAAAATGTACCCGCCGGGCGATGGTACGGCATGCTCGCGGATATGGACGGCAATTTATGGATTCGAAGCGAGACCGAACTTTATTTCCGGGAACATGGCACCAGTCGATTCGTGGAGCAAACAGCAGGTCTTCCGCCGTCCACTAATACGGTCCCCACGCTATCCATGGATCGCCAGGGCCGGCTTCTGGTTCCTAATCTGAAGGGCATCGCCCGCCGCCAAAAGAACTATTGGGAGATGATCGATGGCCGCGACGGATTGCTGTCGAACGACGTCTCGCAAGTCTTCCAGGACCGCGAAGGCGCCACCTGGATCGCACTGCTCGGCACTGGCCTCGCGCGATGGATCGGCTATGGCGAATGGCGAGGCTGGAGCGACCAGGAAGGGCTCAGCCGTGAGTCCGTTTGGGCGACCGCGCGAGATCATCGCGGCGTCCTGTGGGTTGGCACGCAGTTCGGTTTGAATTATGCGAAACCGCAAAGTGACCCGATCGAATGGATGAGGCAGCCCCTACCAGGGGTCGAGATGGTTCGGACCCTGGCGATTGCAAAAAACGGCAACCTCTGGATCGGCGGGGATCCGGGGGGACTCGGCGAGTTGGATCCTTCCACTGGACGAGTTCGGCGGTACGGAGAATCCGATGGCCTGTCGAGTGATCAGATTCTGCAAATCCAATTCGATTCCAAGGGCCGATTGTGGATCGCGGCTCGCGAGGGGCTGTTCCGGCAAACCGCCGAGGGAGCCCAACGGTTCGAAAAGCTGTCGCCGGTTGGCACGGACAGCCGGGAGGTCTTCTATTCAGTCTTAGCCCAGGGCGATGTGGTCTGGGCCTCCGGAACGAATGGCCTCGTGCGCTGGGACGGTGCAAGCTCCAGGCGGCTGACAACCCGCGACGGATTGCGTACAGACCGGGTTTCGGCGCTTGCCGGGGATTCGGATGGATCCCTTTGGATCGGCTACCGCGATTCGTATGGACTCACCCGCCTGCGCCTTACCAAAGGCGGGCCGGCGGTCCAGCATTTCTCGCAGTCGCAGGGGCTTCGCTCGGACAAGGTAATTTTTCTTGGATTCGACCACCGGAACTGGATGTGGGTCGGCACGGACCAAGGCGTCGATGTTTGGGACCACAGCCGATGGCGGCACTTCGGCCGATCAGACGGGCTGATTTGGGACGATTGCAACAGCAACGGCTTTTTCGCGGATGCAACGGGAAGCGTCTGGATTGGAACCAGCCGCGGCCTTTCTGAATACCACCCATCGTCGCTGGCCCCCCCCGGCTTTCCGCCGCCGGTGGTAATCACGTCGGTCCGCTTCGGCAGGAAGTTCGCGGATCCAAGCCGCCCAGTTCGGGTTCCGTATACGGACAATTCGGTCACCGTTCAGTTCGCCGCCCTGACGTTCCAACAGGAGAACCAGGTTCTCTTCCGCTACCGGCTAGGGGACGGCGGCTGGAATGAAACAAGCCAGCGCGAGTTGAACTATCTGAAACTGCCGCCCGGAACGTACACCCTCGACGTGATCGCGCGCAACGCGCACGGAATCTGGAGCGCCGAGCCTGCGCGTCTTCAATTCGAGATCGTACCTGCCTGGTGGATGACGTGGACCTTCCGCTCGTCGATGTTTGTTCTGGCGCTCTTGCTGGCAAGGCTTCTTTGGATCCGCCGCCTCCATCGGACGGAAGCGGAAAGAATCCGCCTCGAAGCCGCGGTCGAAGATCGCACGCGCGAGCTTTCGCTCGAAAAGCAGCGCCTCCTGAGGGAAAAAGGACGGACGGAACAGCAGAAGCGCGAGATCGAAAGGTTGCTTGCCGAAACCCAGCAGGCGAGCCGTCTCAAGAGCGAGTTTCTCGCGAATATGAGCCACGAGATTCGGACTCCGATGAATGGCGTGCTTGGAATGACGAGCATGGTGCTGGCGTCTGAACTTCAGCCCGAACAACGCGAATATCTCGAACTGGCGAAGTTGTCCGCCGATGCGCTCCTGACGGTGCTGAACGACGTCCTCGACTTCTCGAAAATCGAGGCTGGCCGATTGGAGTTGAGCCCGATTCCGTTCGGCATCAGATCCTGCATTGAAGACTCCGTAAGGACGGTGAAGCTAGCGGCCTCCGAAAAGAACCTCGCTCTCAAATGCCTGATTGATTCCGCGGTGCCCGAGAACGTCGTTGGCGATCCGGATCGCCTGCGCCAGATTCTCCTCAACCTGCTGTCGAACGCCATCAAGTTCACACACGGCGGCGACGTTATCATTCGCTGTGCTGTCGTGTCCCAGGATGCGGAGGGATCGCAGTTGCAGCTTTCCGTAATCGATTCCGGAATCGGCATACCGAAAGAGAAACTAGCGATCATCTTCGAGGCCTTCCGCCAGGCGGACGGGTCCACGACCCGGAAGTACGGCGGCACCGGTCTGGGACTTGCTATCTGTTCGCGGTTGGTCGAGCTGATGGGCGGACGAATTTGGGTGGAGAGCGATCCTGGCCGCGGAAGTTCAGTCCACTTTACCTGTCGCTTCGGAACTCATTCCGCCGTGCCTGCTGATTCGGCCGTCGATCTCGCCCAATTGCTCAGCGCCGTTGAGCCGGAGATGGGCGCGAGCCGCCGTCTGGAGGTCCTGGTTGCCGAAGACAACGCAGTCAATCAACGCCTCGCGGCGGGAGTGCTCGAACGGCGAGGGCACGCGGTCGAAGTCGTCTCGACCGGCTCCGATGCGATCGCAGCCGCGTCGCGACGGGAATTCGATCTGGTCCTGATGGACGTGCAGATGCCCGACATGGACGGGCTGGAAGCGACCCGGCGCATTCGTTCACTGGGAATCACCACGCCGATTCTGGCAATCACCGCCCATATTTCGATTGAACATCGGGAGGAGTGCCTCGGGGCGGGAATGGACGCGTTCGTGCAAAAGCCCATCGAAGTCGGACGCCTCGTGGAAGCCGTGGAATCGGCAGCGTCGGAACGTCCCACTCCGGCCTCCTGACGCCGCCGAGCGCGGGCCTGGCTACTCGGCTGGTGCGAAGCCTTCGATCGCGATGCCGGCCTGATCCGCTTTGCGCAGCATCTCCTCGCGGTCGAGGAAAAGTGTCCGGTCCGCATCCACGGCTAAGGCGGTGGTGCCGGTCGCGGCCATGGTGTCAATGGTTCCCGTCCCCGCGACCGGAACGTCGAAGAGCAGATGTTTCCTGCGGCGCGACACCTTGACCAGGCGCAGAGGCTTTCCCTCGCAGAGGCCCGCGGCCCGGCGCAACATCTCGTCGGTGCCTTCCATTGCCTCGACAGCCACGCAGGCGCGATCCGCGATCGCCACGCTTTGCCCGACGTCGAAGCCGGCCAGTGCTCCGGCGACGCGCCGCCCGTACTCGATGTCGGTTCGCTCGTCGGAACTCAGCTTCCGCTTCGTGAGCGCACCCTGCCCGGCTAACAGATCCTTCAGCAGCATGGTGGAGTCGACGATCTCGACACCCTCGTCGGCCAATACCCGAATTACGGCTCCGATGAGCGAGTCCGTATTCTTGCTGCCCAGCGAGGCAAGGACCTTGAACAGACGCCAGTCGGGCCGGATCGACGAGAAGATCTTGGCGTGCTTTACCTGTCCGCACATCATCACCCGCGAAACGCCTTCCTGCTTGCAGATCTCGATCAACCGGCTCAGGCTGCCAAGCGAAATCCAGTGACAGGAGGAGGCCAACGCTTCTACTTCGCGCGAGGCTTCTTCCTCAATCGCGAGTACGACGATGTTGAGCCTGAGCAGACGGGCGGCTTGCAGCGCAAGAATCGGGAACCGGCCGTTGCCGGCGATCATGCCGAGGCGTTCTTGGGAAGTCGGAGTCGGCATCGCGACAGCTTATTTGACGAAGCCGCGTTCGGACGTGGCGATGAACCGCAAAAGCTCATCGAGTTCCGGACTCGGGTCAATCTCCGATTTGATGCGCTCGAGCGCTTGGGACGTATTCAGTCCGGAACGTGTAAGCAGCCGGAAGAACTTGTGCAATCGGTCGATCGTTTCCTTTTCAAAGCCGCGTCGCTCGAGGCCCACCGCATTGGCGCCAAACACCTTGACCTCACGGACGCCAACCGTGGTCGAGTACGGCAAGACATCCTGCGTGATGACGCTGTATCCGCCGATGAAGGCATGCCGCCCCACGCGGCAAAATTGATGTACGCCGCTGAAGGCGCCGATCACCGCCCAATCCTCGATCACTACGTGGCCGGCAAACGTAACGGCGTTGTCCAGCGTGCAATGGTCGCCTACGAGAACATCGTGCGCGACATGCACGTACGCCATCAGCAGATTGTCGTTGCCGATCGTCGTCGTGCCGCCGCCGCCCTCAGTGCCGCGATGGATGGTGATGAATTCCCGGATGTTGTTGCGATGGCCAATCCGCGTCCAGGCGCGTTCGCCTTTGTATTTCTTGTCCTGCGAGGCTACGCCGACCGACGAGTATGGGTAAAAGACGTTGTCTTCACCGATCGAGGTAGGTCCTTCGACGTAGACGTGCGCTTTGAGGACACTGCGCGCG
>JBDTTK010000233.1:0-6664 GCA_039930685.1 Bryobacteraceae bacterium
ACCAATAGCAAGGCAAGGAGCGGCGACAGAGAGCGCATGGCCTTAATTTTACCTGTTTCGGAGCGCGGGAGGCGGAATCTGGCGGTACTCGCTAATGGGCGAGGAAAGGATGAGTGAAGTGGCTGTCTGTCCGTGCTCGCTGAGTTTGCGCACGAGCTCCTCGAGCGCGGGTATGGATTCGACGGCGGCGCGGATCAGGAAAGAGTCGTCGCCACTGAGATGGTGGCAGTCCAGTATCTCGTCGAGGCTCCGAAGAAATGGGAGCACGCGTTTGTACTTTTCCGTGGGCACCCAGCTAACGGTTGTGAATCCGATGACGATCTTTTCGTTCGCGGCGATGTATCAATCGGATATCCGGCGGGATGCTGATCGCGTTGGGAGCGTGGTCGATCCTGCCGGCAATCTAGTGGGTGAGATCGTAGATGAAGTAGTTCATCGCGATCCGGTAGGCGAGCGAAGCCCACTTCTCGGAGTAGCGAGGCTCGTCGGAGTGCTCCCACGCATCGCCCAAATCCATGTTGTGGCAGATGACGACCATGAGGCGGCCTTTGTCGTCGTAGATGCCGCGCCAGTGTGGAGTTTTTCCAGAAGGCCCTTTTTCGTAGGTGATCCCGGTGTCGAAATACTGCGCGCCAGGGATCTGGAAGCGCTCGTCGAGGTCGTAAAGGACGTGAAAGATGGGGTCCTTGTCGGGGATGTCGACGATCTGACGGTCCGGAAAGACGCGGTTCATGCTGCGAATGAAGTTGTCCCATTCCGCGTCGCCGTGGAAGTCGTCGCACAGGAAGAATCCTCCCCGCAACAGGTAGTCGCGGAATTGCTTTACTTCTTCCTCAGACAGCATCCAGTGGCCGACTTCGACGCCGTAGACGACGGGCCAGTTGTAGGGTTCGTCTGTACCGTCAAAGGTAATGACCTGCTCGACGGATCGGGCGTCGATGCGGGTGAGGCGGCGGACGCCGGCCAGCAAGTGGCGGTCCGAGCGGGGATAATCCATGGTCCAGTAGCCAGGGAAGGCGCTGCCGTCGTTCATGCGAAAGCGGGAGCGGTTGGGATAGCCGGTTTCATCCGAATAGCGAAGGCGCGCACGGGTCCACTCCGTGGCTTGATTGGCGTCCTTGGGCAGAGCGAACCCCTCGTATTCAATCGCGGGCCACTCGCGAAATGGTTTTTGCGCACTCAGGGCGCCCAAGACGAGCAAACTGAGGAGACTAGCGGCGAGTACGATGCGCAGACGCATGGGGAAGGCCCGGAACCAGCCTTGGCATTGCTTCCGCATGGCTCCAGCTTGGCTTCACTTTAACATGGGACGAACGCCAATCACTTCCGTACCGGATTGGCTTTTCGCTTCCAATCGAAGAGAACGACGCCTGCAGCGACCGAGACATTCAAGGAGGCGACGGCGCCCGCCATCGGAATTCGGACCAGTATGTCGCAGTGTTTAGCGACGAGATCGTGCAGGCCATGGCCTTCTCCGCCCAGGACAACGACTGACTTATCGGCGAAATCCAGCGCCTCATAGGACTCGGTGCCGCGCTCGTCCAAGCCGTAAATCCAGAAGCCGCGTTGCTTGAGGACTTCGAGCGTTTTGCTGACGTTGGTGACGCGGACGACGGGGAGGTAGGCGAGCGCTCCGGCAGCGGCTTTGGCAGCGGTTTCGGTGAGTCCGACGGCGCGGCGCTCGGGGATGAGGACGGCGTCGGCGCCAGCGGCGTGGGCGGTGCGGACGATGGCGCCCAGGTTATGGGGATCTTCCACGCCGTCAAGGACGACGAGCATTCGTGCAGCGGCTGCGACGTCATCGAGGTCCGCGTAGGCCTGGGCGACGCCGAAGGCGACGACGCCCTGATGAACCGCTCCGGCAGCGGCGCGGTCGAGAGCATCGCGCGATTCAAATCGGACAGGGACCTGCCGCTCGCGGGAGAGGTCGATGATCTCCTGAACGCGAGGCGAGGTTGCTCCCTTGGCGATCAGGATACGGTCGAGCGGACGAGCGGCTCGAAGGAGTTCGCGAACGGGATGGATTCCGCAGACAACAGCCATTATGATAAGAGTACCCTTGAAGCCGACCCTCCCCCGGGGTTCAAGGGACCGATCCAGCGAAGTTCGGTGTTTGTGCGCGCTTCGGAATGACAGGACGGTGAGGTAAGGCAATGTCTGATTCGGCGCCAGTAGTCGTAACTCCAGAGATTCCGGACAAACTGTATTTCCGCATCGGCGATGTCAGCCGTCTGGCGGCGATCAAGCCGTACGTGCTGCGGTTCTGGGAGACGGAATTTCCAGGATTGGGTCCGAAGAAGTCGGGGACAGGTCACCGCCTGTACCGGCGCAAGGACGTCGAACTGGTGCTCGAGATCAAACGCTTGCTGTACGAGAAGCGGTACACGATCGAGGGCGCGCGGAAGTTTCTCGAAGACCGGCAGCGGGGCGGCGGGACTCCGAAGCCGGGTCCGAAGGCCGTGCCGGCGAAGGCGCAGGCACAAGCGATGCTGTTCGACAACTCGGCCGATGCGCTGACCGCGGTTCGCAAAGAGCTGACGGAAATTCTCGCGATTCTTTCCTAACGTCAAATTTTCTCAAGAGCGTTCAGGCCCAGCCGATAAGGCAGGTGAGGCCCTCCCATGATCCGGCTGACCCGAATCAATCGCGCGGAGCTTGTCGTGAACGCGGACTTGATTGAGCACGTCGACGCGACTCCGGATACGGTGATCAGCATGACGACGGGCCAGAAGTTCATGGTCCGGGAGACGGCGGAGGAAGTGGTGGAACGGGTGATTGCCTTCCGGCGGAGGATCTTGGCGTTTCCGGTCGAGGAGGAAGGCCAGATGGCACAGGCACCGGTGCCGGGTTAAGGACCGAGGATGGCGCAACCCAACGGAAAGAAGAGCGGCGTCGGACGCCCGGACCTGGCGACCATCGGCGGCGTGGTGCTGGTGTTGGCGGGGATCCTCGGTGGACTCATCCTCGAGGGTGGAAGCCTGAAAGACATCGCGCAATTGACGGCGGCCCTGATTGTCGTGGGCGGGACGTTCGGGGCGGTATTGATTCATACCCCGCTGGGGATCGTACAGGGCGCAAGCCGGAGAGTAATGGCGGTGTTCTTCGATGCATCGCAGCCTCCGGCGGCGATTATCGAGGAAATTATCGGCTACGCCACCAAGGCGCGGCGCAATGGGCTGGTGTCGCTGGAGGGGGAGGCAGAGAGGGTTGCGGATCCGTTCCTGAGGAAGGCCCTCTCACTGGCGGTGGATGGCACGGATCTGCAGGAAATCCGCAAAATGCTGGAACTTGCGATCACGGTGGAGGAGCATCAGGCGGAGTCCGAAGCGAAGGTGTTTGAGAGCGCGGGTGGGTACGCGCCGACGATCGGGATCATTGGCGCGGTTATGGGATTGATCCAAGTGATGAAGAACCTGGCGAACATCGATGAGGTGGGCCATGGGATCGCGGTGGCGTTTGTGGCCACCGTGTACGGCGTGGGCTTGTCGAACCTGCTCCTGCTGCCGGCGGCAAATAAGATCAAGGCGCGGGCAAGGGAGGAGAGCAGCCGGAAGGAACTGATTCTCGAGGGCGTGGTGGGGATCGTCGAGGGTCTGAATCCCAAGCTGATCCGGAGCAAGCTGGATGCGTATTGCCATGCCCCCTCGCCGGCCAAGAAGGGTACGGAATCGCGATCCGTGGCGGCGGCGGATCCCGAGGCGTCGGGGGCGTAGATCAATGAAAGGGAGGCCGTGCTGCTCAGACACCGGGGACGATTGCGGGGCTCTTCTCTCAGGGTTTGATGGCCGCAGGGATGCGGGGTGCGCCAGTTTGAAAGCATTTCGATGAAAAGAAAGCAGCACTCGGAACACGAGAACCATGAGCGGTGGCTGGTTTCCTACGCCGATTTCATCACGTTGTTGTTCGCGTTCTTCGTGGTCATGTTTGCTTCGTCGCAGGCGGACAAGGGAAAGGCCCAGCAGGTTTCAGAATCGGTGAAGCGGGCGATTGAGGACGGTCCGCATGCTTCGGCACTGATCGCGACGATCCTCGGAGGTGCGGCTGACCAGAAGGGGAAAGGGAGCGCGTCGATGCGAGGTCCGGGGGGCGCGATCAAACCGGTGGACACGCCACCGCAGGACCAGAAGGCTGCGCAGCTTGTGGAACTCCTGCCGTCTCTGAAGATTTTGTCGGAGGAATTGAAGAAAGAAATCACGGCAGGCAAGCTGCAGGTCAGCATGCAGGCGCGAGGATTGACGATCAGCTTCGCGCAGGCGGCGTTGTTTCCGTCGGGCGAAGACACGGTTTCTTCGGATGCCTACGAGAGCTTGGAGAAAATTGCGTCGGCGATCCGCAAGGTTCCGAACCCGGTCCGGCTGGAAGGCCACACCGATGCTGTGCCCATTCGAACGTCACGATTCAAGAGCAACTGGGACCTATCGGCGGCGCGCAGTATTGCGATTCTTGAGCACCTATCGACGCACGGCGCAGTGGCACCAGGAAAGCTGTCGATTGCCGGTTACGCGGATACTGCTCCGGTCGATACGAACGACACCGAGGCGGGCCGTGCACGCAACCGGCGGGTCGACATCATTATTTTGAATGAGACCGGCGTCCTGGGGGAGCCGGCGAAGCCAATTGAGCGCCGCCCGCTCAACGAATGAGATGGAGTGCTAATATTTGGCAAAAGCGAGGCGAAGATGTCGCAGCGAATTGCCTGCATCCTGTTCGGGATTCTTTTTTCAACCAGCGCGATCGCACAGATCCCCGCTGCGAACCAATTCGAGGTCGCTTCGATCCGGCCCACGGCGCCATACGATCGCAACGTCACGATCCAAGTGGGTCCGGGTCCGAGGTTTACCGCGCATGGCTACACACTGCAACTCCTGATCCAGCGGGCCTACGGTGTGATGGGCTGGAATATTTCCGGCGGACCTGCCTGGATCGACACGGACCGCTTTGACGTTTCGGCAAAAGCCGGCGTGCCAGGGAACCTGACGGAAGAGCAGTTGAGGCCGATGTTGCAGGCGATGCTGGCGCACAGGTTCCACCTAATGCTCCACCAAGGATCCAAGGAGGTGTCCGGCCTAGCACTGGTGGTGGCGAGGGACGGCCCTAGGATGAAGATGGCATCGGGTCCGGGAGACTCTGACTCGTTCCGGCTGAACCAGTCCGGTATCAAAGCACAAGGGATCGCGATGGACGACTTCGCCCGGTATGTTGGCGGCAAGTTGGGTGTTGTGGCTTCGAACGAGACCGGCCTCAAGGGATTTTATGACATCGATGTCCCCTGGACGATCGACATGGAGCAGTCCACGGACCTCCGCGAGGCGCTTCGGCCCATGGTGTTTGATGCCCTGCCGAAGCACCTTGGCTTGAGGTTAACCGCCAAAAAGGTCAGCGTGCGGATGCTGCAGATTGACGGCGCGGAAAAACCGTCAGAAAACTAGCCTCGACTCAGCCGCTCCCATTGCGGAGGGAATCGCCGCCTTACGGCATTTCCTTCCACCACCAGAGTTCGCCGAGCGGCTTCTGCTTTGGCCAAATCTCGTTGAGTGTATCGGCCTCGTAGATCTCGCCGTTCTTGACGACATAGCGAATGGAGTTGGTATTGCGGATATTCTCGGTGGGGTCGCGGTTGAGCACAAGGAGGTCCGCCATTTTGCCGGGTTCGAGGCTTCCGAGATCCTGGTCGAGGCCGATCGCCTGCGCACCGTAAAGCGTCGCGGAACGGAGCACCTCGAAAGGCGTGAGTCCGCCGCTCTGGAGCGCCCACATTTCCCAGTGGACCTGGATTCCCTGCAGTTGTCCATGTCCGCCGATTACGACTTTGCCGCCATTCCGGACGATTTTTGCGGCCTCGGCCGCAAGTTTCGGGAAGACGTGTTCTTCTTCGGAGAACCACTGGCGGCGTTTGGCGCGGCTTTCGAGCACGTCGCGGGGGATAAACCGGCGCAGCTTCTGGTCGCGGTAGACGTTGGTGGTTTCGTAGAAGTAGTTCTCGGCCCAGGGACCGCCGTAGGCGACGAGGAGCGTCGGAGTGTAAAAGATGCCGGACTTTGAGAAGACCTCGATGACGTCCTTGTAAAGCGGGACTATTGGCAGCGAGTGCTCGTTGCCTTCGAAGCCGTCGAGGGCGTGCGTCATATTGAGCTTGAGATCGAGACCGCCTTCGGTGGTCGGCATGATGCCGTTTTCAAGGCAAGCTTGCACCATCCACTGGCGCTGCCTGCGGTTGCCGACCATGTAGGACTTGACGGTATTGGTGCGGTAATACTGCTTGTAGCGTTTCACGACATTGCGCGCGTCGTCGAGCGACTGGAAGTTGTTGTCGGCAAAAATGCCGGGTCCCGTCGAGTAGGCGCGCGGTCCGGGCAAGTCGCCGGTGTCGATCAGATCCTGGTAGGCGAACATGTCGTTCGATCCCGTCTGCGGATCGCGGCCGGCGGTGACGCCATAGGCGAGGTTCGCCAGGTAGGTCCAGTTCTGGAGATCGAGTTGGCCGCGCTTCACTTCGAAGTAGTGCGCGTGGACGTCAACGAAACCGGGGATGATGGTCGCGCCCTTCACTTCGATGATCTTCGCGGAGGCCGGAATCGTGACGGATCCGCGTTTGCCGACGGCCACGATGCGGTTGTCGGTGACCACGATGTCGCCGTCGGCGATGACTTCATCGCCTTTCATC
>JBDTTK010000234.1:0-6652 GCA_039930685.1 Bryobacteraceae bacterium
GCCGCCGATGTCCGTGCCGCCGGCGATCAGACCAAAACGGAATCCGGGAGGCCCGGAGCCCGGCCAGACGCCCCCTTTGGTACCGCCCACGCCCACCTTCGACTTGTCGCCGTTGATCGAGATTTCGAATTGCGTGATCTTGGCGCTGCGCACGACTTTGAGCGTGTACTTGTAGCGAGGCTCGGTGCCGTCCGCGCCGTAGAGCGCGTACGAGAACTTCACCATCTGCTGGAAGAAGTTGCTGAACTTCGGATTGAGCGGTCCGGGAGGGCTCTGCGCCGGAATACAGGTTCCGTTCTGGCAGTTCAGATACGGTTTCACGTTTGCTTCGTAGAACTGCCAGAGGCGGCCAGTCTTGGGCTTGAGGATGTCGCCGAGTTCGGCGAGGGATACTTCCGGCTGCGCGTCTTTGTTGAAGGGGAACTTCTTCGTCATCGGGTCGAACGCCGCGCAGAAGCGCCGTCCGCCGCCGTTTGCGTCGGGTTCGACGTAGGGCAGATCGGTCGGCTGCAGCAGCAGAGCCGTTACCGTCTGCTCGAGGTGCGCCTCGGCATCGATCGGGAAGGTCGATGCCAATTGGCGGGTAAGCGTCTTGGCGTTCGTGGAGTCGTCTTTCATTTGACGCTCGAGGTTCGGGTCCTTCTGGCCCTTCGCCTGGTCGACGCTGGTTTGCAGTTTCAGCAGGCCGCCGTTGTAGGTTTGGTTGGCGGGCACGATGTACTGTTCGATGGCGGCGGGCGGCACGACGGCCTGTACGCTGCGGAAGGCGTCGGCGACTTTGGGCAGGTCGATCGCGGTGTTCTGCGACGTCCACCACATCAACGCGAGCAGGGGAGCGCTGGTGCTGGTGAGCTTCGTGAGCTTCCGCGAGGCATCGTCGAGGCTGCCGTAGCGCATGAAGACGCTCTTCTTAATTACGTTGCGCCAGGTATCGATGTAGTCGCGCGTGTACAGATCGAGGATGCCCTTGGTCATCTGGTCCGGCGGGATCGACTGATCCTTTAAGCCGCCGAGGACCCATTCCTCGCCGCCGAAGTTGGCTTTCTTGAGCGCGTCCGAGATGAACTTCCAGCCCTCTTTGGTATAGGCGTAGGGCACCGGATAGGTATTCGACAGCACTTCGGCCGATCCGGCGAACTTCTGATTGAACGAAACGGTCGGGCCATTCTTGGCGGCGGCCGCCAGCAGCGAGCGATAAGAACGTTCGATGCCGGAGAACTGCGACAGATAGACGCGCGACTGGCGGACGGCGTCCTGCTTCTCGTCGGGAGAGTACGGATTGCCGTTCTTGATGTCGCCCGCGTAGAACAGGAACTGCGCCTTCGCGAGCTCGAGTCGGTCTTTTCCGATTTCCGCTTCGCGGCCGGTGCTCCAGCGCGAGAACAGCCGTTGGCCGAGGAAGTCTTCGAGGCTCTTGTCGGTGGTGCGCTTGTATTGCGACGTCGTGAGCAGGTACGCCTTCAGCGTGTCGTAGGCGAAGCCGTAGTCGTCGGTCGGAGTGGGCGCCCCCCTGGTCTTCTCAGTGAGGAATGCGATGAGTCCGCCCTGGGTCGAGCCGAAGAGCACCTGACGGAACTTCTCGTAATAGAGGCGGCGGACGTCGGGGTAGATTGTGCTGCCTGAGTAGAGTCCCCAGCGAAGGCTGAACGGCGCGCCTTCCGTCTCGTACCTGGTCAATTGCACGAGCGAGGCGCGCAGAGTATCGAGCCGCTTGAGGACGTCTTCGGACGGAATCGCTTCGGGCTGAACGGTTCCGGAGATCCCTTTCGCCGCGGTGATTGAGCTTTGCTCGAGGCTACGGTTGCCGAAATAGGAAACCGTGAACATGATGCCAATGCCGAGGAGCAGCAGGCTTGCGAGGCCGAAAAGCAGACGGCGGGCAAAGCTCGTTTTGACGCTAGAGCCGCTGGCGGCCATGGCCGCGGTGTCGTTCAGGATGACGTCGTTGAAGAGATGGCTAAGGAACGTCCATTGGGGAACCTTGCGCTGTCCGCCTTGCGAAGCGGCGGCCATGGCCTGTTCCTGCCGCTGCTGTTCCTGCACGCCCACGCGGAACATGCGGGTGGCGCCTCCGGCTTGTTCGAGCGCCTGCTTGGAGGATACGGATGCAATCGGCGCCGGCGCGTCCGATACGAAGACGGGCCGGACTCCCGAGAAATAGAAGCCGCGGAGGAATGGGCTGGCGCGCAACTGGCTGGGGCGCGCCACGTCCACGAGGAAGCGGACCAGCGACGTGCTGAGCTTGCGGAACTCGCGAGGAAATTCGTAGGCACCTGGCACACGTTCCTGGTCGCCTTCACGCGGCAGGAGCAACAGGCGCTTGTCGCAGAGCGATCCGAAGAGGCTATTGAAGGCCCAGGAGACGCGCTGCGTTTCTTCTTCCGCCCAAACGCCCAGCGATCCGCCGACCCGCAACGGAAGGGTGGCTCCGAAGATCTGCGTGGCTTCGTCGTTATTGAGATTCCGGATGTAGTCGTGGAAGAAAGGCAGGCGGTCGCACCGCGTAAAGATGACGTATACCGGGAAACTGATCCCGAGATGTTGCGAGACTTCGCCGAGGCGGCCTTGCAGATAGCGCGTCACATTCTGAATGGCTTCGGTCGAGCCCTGTTGCGTGAACGCTTCGATATCGAAGCAAAGCACGACGGCGCGCGGCGACTGGTTGCCCTTCCCGACGATGGAGGCGAGCTTCCCAGGTTGGAGCTTGCGTACGAGCGAGGTCCAGTTCGAGGGCTCGCTGAGCAGTTGGCCCCCGGCCTCGATGAGGGCCGTCGTCCGGCTGATCCAGATATTCGCCGAGCGCGTCGGTGCGACCTGATTGTCCTGATAGACCTGACCGGCGAGCAGTTCCGGCTCGAGGCCTGAGTTCAGAATCGAGCTGGTTTTGGCAGTGCCTCGATCGCCGATGACGAAAACCACGGGAAGGTTCGCGATGTTGGCGGCTTTGGCTTGCGAGAGCCGCGCGTTGGCTTCGTGAATCAGGCGGTCGACTTCGCCGGACGGTCCTTCCGCAGCGGCACCTTGCTGCTGCCCGCCGCCCGACGATTTCCGCCGGAACCAATAAAAGAGTCCGAAGGCGGAAAGCCCAAGGCAACTGAGGACGCCATAAAAGATGTACATCGGCTGGCCTTCGAGGCCCAGCATTCTAGCCAGTACGGCGGTAAAGCCGAAGTAGACGAGGAGCGATGCGACGGCGATCAACATGGGGTTCATGCGGACACCCCCTGACGCACTGCGTCAATTGCAGGTTGAAGGAAAGCGATGCTCTTGAGATCGGATGCGCCTGAACCGAGCGACACCTTATAGATGACGAATAGGAGGATGATCAGGACAAGGCAGCCGATGGCGGTAAACATCATGGTCTTGACCCAGGGGTCCGAGCCGCCGGTGACGGGCGGATCCTGCGGAAGCCATCCGTAGGGTGAAATCTGCGTGGTGGTCTGCCGGATCCGTTGAATCTTTTCGCCGGTCTGCAGCAGGATGGCGCGCAGGTCGCCGCGTCCACCGATGCTATAGCGCCCGGCGAATCCAAGCAGCAGGCAGAGATAGTAGACCTCAAGCAGGTCGGCGGTTTCGTGCGAGTCGTTCCGTTGCAGGAGCTTCTGGAGGTTCTGGAAGAAGATTTCGCCGGCGATATGGTGGCCGTAGCGCTCTTCCTGCAGGGGCTGGCGGGGCCAGTCGGCGAACACCGGATGGCGAGTATTGAGAATGGATTCGTCAAGGAAGGCGACGACCGCGAAGATGGCCAATTCGATGTCTTCGACACTATAGCCGCGCCGCCGCGCTTCGACGTCGGCGGCTTTCACGGCTTCCCACAGCTGCGCGCGGAAAGAGGCGGCGTCGTTCACCTGCTGGCGGTTCGAGCGGAGGCGCTCGCCGACGGTAAGCAATTCCTGAAACACGAGCGCCAAATTCTCGGGGCGCCGTTCATAGGCGGATGAATTGGTAGGCGTCACAGAATACTGTCCTCTTCGGTTGGCTTATCGTTCCAGAATGACCATCAGCTCGATCTCCGGATCGGGCAGGTCGCCTGGAACGTACACGCCGATCTGTCTGCTTTGCACGAGATGATCCCAGCACGGACCGGCCTTGGCGACCGCAAAATATTGAAAATCGATGCGGGAGGGAATTTGCGCCGGCGGTACCGGCAGGTGTGTCATCGCCATGCCGGGAAGGGCGCGCTTGACGAGCTGAGGCACGAATTGCTTCGAGCACAGCTTCACGAGCTGCGGCGTCTTTGAAATTACTTCGACTTCGCCGATCGAGGAGCGGACCGCAAAAATCCAACGCGACCGGTCAAGCACGCGCTGATCTTTGATCTCGCCTTCGTAGAAGTAGTCGGCGCGTTTCGTCAGCGGTATGGTGATGTACTGCGACGGAACAATCGTTTCCAGATGCTGGCGGATATGCGCGTCAATCTCGCCGAAGCACTTGTCGAGGTGCTCGTGATCGTAGAGCGGCAGATCGCGCGGATGGGAATCGAACGCGAACGTGCAAAGGCCGCCCGCCAGCCGCAAGAGCTCCGTAAAGAGTTCCTCGGGGTGGCCGCGTTTGGTGAGGAATTGATGGCGCAGCGGCGCGAGCGCGGAGTTTACCGTGTGCAGGAACCAGAAGTTGGCGATCTCGCGGGTCGAAAATTCGGCCCAGCCGCGCTTTTCAGAACCGCGCCGCGCGAAGCTTGCGCCCTTTTCGTCGAGGATCTCGATGAGGCGGCGGAGTAGCGCCATGAGGCGCTCGCTTGCGCGAATCTCGACGCAGGGCGGGATGAACTCGGGATCGAACGCGAAGCCTGCGCCCTGGCGGATCACGCGCGCGATCGGAATGCGGAGCAAGTCGCGGTCGTCGTCGGCCTGGATCTCGGTGTCGAGCTGCAGTTCGATATTCTTGCGTCCGATATTAACGGGCTTCTCGTCCCGTCCATTGGTTTCGTCGTGCAGGAGGCGGCTCTCGGCTTTAAAGCGGGCGCGTCCGGCAGCCTGCTCGGTGGGGTTTCCGCCGGTGACGCAATTCAGGCCATCGGGCTTGCGCGCAGGCACCGTCAGCAGCACGGTGACGGAATCACGGGTCGGCGGAACCAGTTCCGTGATGTTGCGCGGTTCCGGCAGGGGATCGCACTCCGGCATGTGGAACGGCAATCCATCCGGGAAGAGACCGCGCGCATAGACGAGCGATACGGTTCCGTTCTGCAACGCTTCGGCGTCGAGATCGCATCCTGCTATACCCCATGGGCAGTACCACAATGCCGACGTGGCGAAGCGGATCGAGTCCTCGAAATACCGGTTTTGGGCCTGAAAATGGTGCGGCCCGAGATACATTCCTTCGGACCAGACCACGCGCGAAAGGTATTTCATACGGTGGCGGAGCCCCTTGGGCAGACTCCACTCTATCATGCAAACACGGACGTTAGCCGCCGGTCCGTGGAACGGCAGCTAGCCCACACTGGGGATGGTGAAGTAGCTTGTTCCCTTACGCGCGAATCCCGGACACACCGGCTCAGGCGGGCGTTTTCAGCGGGCGAGGGCTGAGGCAAATCGACCGTTCCGCCGATGAATAGAGGTCGGCCTGCGGTCCGCGGCGAAGCATCGAATTGCCGTAGAGCGCGTGGCATGATGGAATGGGGCTGGCGACATGAGCATCTACCAGAAGTACGAGCTTCTCGAGCTGAAGAACGACGATGGCGTAAAGACGTTTCTCGCCAAGCAGATTGCCACGCAACGCCCGGTGCTGGCGCATCTGTTTGTGAATCCGCACACCCCGGAACAGCGTGCGCTTCTGAACCTGGTGGACGCGCTTCAGGAGAACGAGCGCAAGAGGATTGTGGAGCGAGGCGAGACGGACGGAACGCCGTTCGTGATTACGGACAGGCTCATCGACTATCCCAGCTTGCGGGACTGGCTGAATGTCAACGCGGTTCCGAGGGCGAAGCACCCCGCCATTTCGACCGTCGAGTCCCCGTCGTCAGGCCCGGCAGCGCAGACTCCCTTGGCCAGGAAGGGTGGCTGGAGGATAGACGGCGGTCCGCAGGATGGGCCGGGCGGCGATTCGAAGAAGGTGGACGACGACTTCGCGGCGCTGTTCGATACGCCAGCCCCTAACCCTGCGCCTGGTCCCAAGCAGTCGCCGGCGATGCCGCCAACGTTGGCGAACATTCCGATTCCGAAGTTTGACGCGCCGATGGCCGCGGGTGAGCAGAAGATTTCGTCCGCGATGCCGCCGACGCTGAGCGTCCCGATACCGAAGTTCGATCCACCGCCTGCAGCGCCCGAGAGGAAAGTGTCGCCGGCAATGCCGCCGACGTTAGCGAATATTCCGATTCCGAAGTTTGACGCGCCGATGGCCGCGGGTGAGCAGAAGATTTCGTCCGCGATGCCGCCGACGCTGAGCGTCCCGATACCAAAGTTCGATCCGCCGCCTGCTGCTCCTGAGAAGAAAGTGTCGCCGGCAATGCCGCCAACTTTGGCGAACATTCCGATACCGAAATTTGACGCGCCGATGGCCGCGGGTGAGCAGAAGATTTCGCCCGCGATGCCGCCGACGCTGAGCGTCCCGATACCGAAGTTCGATCCGCCGCCTGCTGCACCTGTGGAGAAGGTGTCAGCGGCGATGCCACCGACGCTGGCAAACATCCCGATACCGAAGTTCGATCCGCCAC
>JBDTTK010000235.1:0-6589 GCA_039930685.1 Bryobacteraceae bacterium
GTACGTCACCGAGAACATGGTCGGGCACAAGCTCGGCGAGTTCTCGCCGACCCGGACATTCAAGGGACACGCGGCGAAATCGTCGGACAAGTCGGGCAAGTCGTAAGCGGAGCGGAGACGGAAATGCAATCGAGAGCAGAAGCTAGGTATATGAGGGTCTCGGCGCAGAAGGCCCGGCTCGTGATCGATATGATCCGCGGGCAGAAGGCCGGCGACGCGATCAACATTCTGCGGTCGGTGAACAAGCGCGTGGCGCCGTCGGTCGAGAAGGTTCTGCGGTCGGCCATCGCCAACGCCGAGAACAAGTCGAACGACGTGGACGTCGACAAGCTGATTGTCACTGAGGCGTATGTGAATGAAGGGCCGCGCATGAAGCGCATCCGCCCCGCTCCGATGGGCCGCGCGTACCGCTATCAGCGGCGGATGGCGCACATTGTCGTGACGGTCGGCGAGAAGAATTCGGCTTCGGCGTAACGCCGAAAGGGTAAAGGCAAAAAGGAAGAACGATGGGTCAAAAAGTACACCCTTACGGTTTCCGGCTCGGCGTCACGAAGACGTGGCGGTCGCGCTGGTTTGCCAAGCAGGACTACGCGAAGCTGCTTCGTGAAGATCTCGAACTCAAGGACTCTTTGCGCGAGCGCCTCAAGGCTGCCGGCGTGAGTTCCGTCGAGGTGGACCGGCCAGGCAACAAACTGCGCATCACCATCCGCACCTCGCGCCCCGGGATCATCATCGGCCGCAAGGGCGCCGAAATCGAAAAGCTGAAGACCGATCTCGCGAAGTCGACCAAGCGCGAAGTCTTTATCGACATTCAGGAAGTTCACAAGCCGGAACTCGACGCGCAACTGGTCTCGGAATCGATCGCGCTGCAGCTCGAAAAGCGCGTGGCATTCCGCCGCGCGATGCGCAAAGCGGTCGATAGCGCGCTGCGCTTCGGTTGCAAGGGAATTAAGGTTCGCGTTTCAGGCCGCCTGAACGGCGCGGAAATCGCGCGTACCGAATGGTATTTGCAAGGTCAGTTGCCGCTGCACACGCTGCGTGCGGACATCGACTACGGGTTCTCGCAGGCGTACACGACGTACGGCGTCATCGGAATCAAGTGCTGGGTCTACAAGGGCGAAATCCTCGAAGGCGGCCGCAAGCCGAACTTCCGCAATGATCCGGAACCGCGCCGCGCTCCCCGCCGGGATCGCGACCGCGATGGCGACCGCCGTGGCGGCGACCGCCGTGGCCCCGAAGGGGGCGCGCCCGTGCAACAGGCGCCGATCGAAGCTCAGCAGCCGCGCGCGGCTGCGCCGATTCTTCCTCCGCTCTCTGCCCCGGTGCAGCCGGCGTGGAAGGAAGAAGCCAAGCCCGAGGCTGTGAAGCCCGAGGCGCAGGCCAAGCCGGAAGGAAACGAAACGAAGTCTGAGTAAGGCTGGTCCGCCGTTCGGCGGGCGGGTGTTGCGAAAGACTAAGGAGACATTAACGCTATGTTGATGCCGAAAAAAGTAAAGTACCGCAAGCAGCAACGCGGCCGCATGACCGGGAAAGCCTGGCGCGGTTCGTCGATCTCTTTCGGCGACTACGGATTGAAAGTGATGCGCTGCGGGTGGATCACCGCCCGGCAGATCGAAGCGGCACGTATCGCGATGACGCGTTTTATCAAGCGCGGCGGCAAAGTCTGGATCCGTGTGTTCCCCGACAAGCCGATCACCAAGAAGCCGGCTGAAACCCGTATGGGTAAGGGTAAAGGCGCTCCGGAAGAGTGGGTTTGCGTCGTGCGGCCAGGCAAGGTCCTGTTTGAAATGGAAGGGGTCTCGAAAGAGATCGCGACCGAGGCGATGCGCCTCGCGGCCCGCAAACTTCCGCTACCCTGCAAGCTGGTTACCCGCGAGAGCGGTCTGTAAGCCCGGGCCTGCTACGTAAGAGAAAACGAGAACACGATGAAGGCAGATAAAGTTCGCGAACTGGATTCGACCGAGATTGCCAAGCAACTGAACGACGGCAAGGAGCAAAACTTCCGCATCCGTTTCCAGTTGTCGATGGGCCAGGCCGAAGGCGTCAATAAGCTGCGGATCATGCGCAAGGACCGGGCTCGTATGCTGACGATCCTCCGGCAGCGCGAGCTGAATCCGCAGGCAAACCCGGAACCGGCCCCGGCGAAAAAGGCCGCCAAAGGGAAGAAGAAGTAAATTCCGTTCGCGGCGCCCCGGTCTCAAGGGGACGGTGCGATGGAGAGTGAGCAATCGATGGCAGAAACTCAGAAAAAGACGCCCAACAAGAACGAGAAGCTCGGCCACGTGGTGTCGGCCAAGATGGCGAAGACAATCGTTGTCGAAGTCACTCGCAAGGTTCCGCATCCGCTGTATAAGCGCATCGTCACCAAGCGGAAGAAGTTCTACGCCCACGACGAAGAGAGCCTGGCCAAGGTCGGCGACGTGGTGCGAATTATTGAGTGCCGTCCGATGAGCCGCCTCAAGCGCTGGTCCCTCGGCGAGGTGATCCGCAAGGCGGTGATCGTGAACGCGGAGACGGCGCCGGCCTCTTCAAGAGCCGCGGACACGAAAGCCGTCCATACGAAGAAGAAGAAAAAGAAGAAATAGCGGGGATGGCTGGGCGGTTCCCGTTGTGGAACCCCGGCAGTGTCCGCGCAGTGGAACGAGTTTAGGGAGAAGCGATCATGATCGGAATGCGTACGATGCTCGAGGTTGCCGATAACAGCGGCGCGCGCAAGTTGATGTGCATCTTGCCGCGCGGCGGCGACCTTGGGTTGCGCGCGGGTCTCGGTGACGTCATCACGGCGAGCGTCAAGGAAGCGGCGCCGGATTCGGCCATCAAAAAGGGAAAGGTCGTCCGCTGCGTCATCGTGCGGATGCGCAAGGAAGCCCGGCGCAAGGACGGCACCTACATCCGCTTTGACACGAACGCGGCGGTCCTGATCAATGAAGTCGGCGAGCCGGTAGGCACCCGCGTGTTTGGTCCGGTCGCCCGCGAATTGCGCGACAAGAAGTACATGAAGATCGTATCGCTTGCTCCGGAGGTTCTCTAATATGCGCAAGCTGACTCCGCGGCGGCACCAGAACGCGCCGAAGCAACTGATCAAGATCAAGCTCCGGAAGGATGACACGGTAAAGGTCATCGCCGGAAAGTATAAAGGCAAGACCGGCCGCATCCTTGAAGTGGATCGCGAAAAGGGCCGTGTGCTGGTTGAGGGTGTGGGCCTGGTGAAGCGGCATACTCGCCCGAATCCGGCGAAACAGATCAAAGGCGGCATCGCCGAGCGGGAAGCGTCCATCGCGGTTTCAAACGTGATGATCATGACCTCGGGCGGCGTTCCGACGCGGATCGGTTTCAAAACCGAAGGTTCGGGAGCCGGTGAGCGGCGCGTACGCATAGCGAAGAAAACGGGCGAGACGCTCGACAAAAAAGGCACGAAGTAGAGAGCGACTGTCATGAAAGCAAGATTGAAGGAACACTATCTCAAGACCGTGATGCCGAGCCTGACCAAGGAATTCGGCTACACGAACGCCATGGCCGTGCCGAAGATCGAAAAGGTCTCGCTCAACATGGGTATGGGCGAAGCGACCGGGAACGCCAAGATTCTCGATGGCGCGGTCAACGAGTTGACATCGATTGCCGGGCAGAAGCCGGTGGTGACCAAGGCGCGCAAGTCGATCGCGGCCTTCAAGCTGCGCGAAGGGATGGCGATCGGCTGCATGGTCACGCTCCGCGGTGACCGGATGTACGAGTTTCTCGACCGCCTGATGAACGTCGCCCTTCCGCGCGTCCGCGATTTCCGCGGCGTATCGTCGAAGAGCTTCGACGGACGGGGCAATTACACAATGGGTCTCAAGGAGCAGTTGCTGTTCCCCGAGATCTCCTACGACAAGGTCGACAAGATCAAGGGTATGAACATCTCGATCACGACGACCGCGAAGACGGACGCCGAAGGGTTGGCGCTGTTGAAACATATGGGAATGCCGTTCCGGCAATAGGACAGGCAAGGACACGAATTCGATATGGCTACCACCGCAAAAATCGCCCGGGACGTCAAGCTGGCCAAAGAGGCCGCCAAGAAAACCCCGAAACTGGGTGTCCGGCACCGTAATCGTTGCTTCCGCTGCGGACGTCCGCGCGGATTCCTCCGCAAGTTTCAGCTCTGCCGCATTTGCTTCCGCAACCTTGCGCTCGCCGGAGAAATTCCGGGCGTAGTCAAGGCGAGCTGGTAGAGAACCCAGAGAATTAGCCGAGTAGGACCGGGAAGAAAGAAAAGTAGGAGTCACGATGGTCACGGATCCGATTTCTGACATGCTCACGCGCATTCGCAACGGGCTGCAAGCGCGCCACCTCAAGGTGGACGTGCCGGCCTCCAAGCTCAAGACCGATCTCGCGCGGATCCTGAAGGAAGAGGGCTTCATTGCCAATTACAAGCTCACCGAGGATGGCGCGAAGAAGTCGATCCGCATCTATCTGAAGTACACGCCAGGCAACGTTCCGGTGATATCGCGCATCGAGCGCGTTTCGCGTCCGGGCTGCCGCGTCTACGTGGGCTCGAAAGAAGTTCCGCGCGTGCTCGGCGGACTCGGTATTAATATTTTGACGACGCCAAAGGGCGTGATGACCGGCATGACCGCGCGTAAAGAAAACGTCGGCGGCGAAGTACTCTGCCAGGTCTGGTAACGCTCCTTTTGGACGAATCGCAAACGAGGGAATCATGTCGAGAGTAGGAAAAAAGCCGATCCCGGTGCCCCAGGGAGTCAAGATCCAGCTGGGAGACCAGATCCTGGTGGAGGGGCCCAAGGGCAAGCAGACTGTGCCGGTGCCCGCGGGCATCACCCTGAAGCAGGAAAACGGAATCATCACGCTCGAGCGCGAAACCGACAAGCATGCGGGCTTGCACGGTCTGACGCGCGCCCTGTTGAGCAACGCCGTGGTTGGCGTGTCGACGGGCTTTACGATCGAGTTGGACATCGTCGGTATCGGATATAACGCCGAAGTGAAGGGGCGCGTCGCGGTCTTCAAGCTCGGGTATTCGCACCCGATCGAGGTGTACCTGCCGGACGGCGTCGACCTCAAGATCGACAAGCAGACCCATCTCGTGCTCACAGGCTACGACCGCCAGCTCCTCGGTCAGGTCGCGGCCAATATCCGGTCTCTTCGCAAGCCGGATCCGTACAAGAACAAGGGCGTTCGCTATACGGGCGAAGTCCTTCGCAAGAAGGTCGGCAAGACCGGCGCAACAGGTAAGAAGTAGGAGGCGCTCAAAAGCGCTGGAGACCAGGCAATGTCGAACGATTCGAAAAATATCATCCGGGTGCGGGTTCACAAACGGATCCGCCGCCGCCTCAGTGGCGCCACCGAGCGGCCCCGTCTGGCTGTCTACCGCAGCCTTTCGCACATCTACGCGCAAATCATCGACGATAGCAAGGGGCACACCATCGCGGCTGCTTCCTCGGTCGAGAAGAACTCGGCCAAGAGCGGCGGCAATGTCGCCGGAGCCAAAGCGATCGGCAAACTGGTTGCCGAGCGCGCCAAGGAAAAGGGCGTGACGAAAGTCGTGTTCGACCGTGGCGGCTATCATTACCATGGCCGCGTGAAGGCCCTTGCCGACGCCGCCCGAGAAGCTGGATTGGAGTTTTAATCGAATGCCTACCCCCACGCAGAAGCGCATCGACGCCACCAACCTGAAGCTCACCGAACAGGTGGTTTCGATCAACCGCGTCACGAAGGTCGTCAAGGGCGGTAAGAACATGAGCTTCGCCGCGCTCGTCGTCGTCGGCGATCCGGCGGCGAAGATTGTCGGTTTTGGAACCGGCAAAGCCAAAGAAGTTCCCTCGGCCATCAAGAAGGGCATCGAAGCAGCGAAGAAGAATCTGAAGAAGATCAATGTGCTCGAGTCGACCATCTTGCATCAGGTGCTGGGCAAGTTCGGCGCCGGCCTCGTGCTGCTGAAGCCCGCTAAGGTCGGTACGGGCGTCATCGCCGGCGGACCGGTTCGCGCCGTCGTGCAGGCGGTCGGCATCCCGAACGTGGTTACGAAGTCCATCGGTTGCCACAATCCGCACAACGTTGTGAAAGCAACCATCAACGCGCTCGAGCAATTGCGCGACCGCGGCGCCGTCGCCGACACGCGCGGTATCGGGCAGGAGAAATTGGGTTAGCCTCGAAAGGGCTCCCGAACCGGTCGCCTGGCGATCGGTGGTTTCAAAGGATACGTCATGGCAGCGACCATCAAGATTAAACTGATCGGCAGTCCGATCTGCACCCCCGAAAAGCACAAGAAGATTGTGCGGGCATTAGGATTGAAGAAAATGAACCGCGTCGTCGAGCGGCCCGACACTCCGGGCTTTCGCGGCATGGTAAAAAAAGTGCCGCACTTGCTCGCGGTTGTCGAGTAGCAAGAGTCGAATAGGGAGACCGGCGCATGGACCTCAGTAATCTCAAACCCCCCAAGGGACAAAAACACAAAAAGCAACGCGTGGGCCAGGGCATGGGAACCGGCCGCGGAAAGTACTCTGGCCGCGGCGCCAAGGGCGCTAAGTCTATTTCCGGCTATTCGATGATGCGCGGATTCGAAGGCGGCCAGATGCCGCTCCACCGCCGTTTG
>JBDTTK010000236.1:0-6568 GCA_039930685.1 Bryobacteraceae bacterium
ACGAAGTTCGCGGCGGCCGGTCTGTCTCCGTACTACCTCCGGAACTTCACGCAGTTCAACAACGTCAACTTGACGCAGAATTCGGGACGCGCGTATTACGACTCGCTGCAGCTTAGCCTCCGCCGCCAAGCGGGTTCGCTGAAGTTCGCAGTGAACTACACGTTCTCGAAGACACTCGATAACGCATCGGTCGACGGCGGCGGCAACACGCTGACGCTGGACGACTACAACCTCAAGCTGAATCGCTCGCTGTCGGACATTGACCGTACCCACACGTTCAACTGGACGACGACGTATACACTTCCGATCGGCCGCAACCGGCTCGTCGGCGGCAACATGCCCGACTGGGCAGATCGCTTCATCGGTGGCTGGGAAATCGGCTCGCTGGGAATCATCACCACCGGTCAGCCGCTCAGCATTTCTTCGGGAGTGCTGACGGGACCCAACACGGTCGCCTTCGGACCGCTGGCGACCAATATCGGCGCACTCGCCGACTTCAGCGGCACCGATCGCAACATCGGCGGCATCGAGCGGTTTGGCGGCGGCGTCCGGTACTTCACCGCTGCTCAGATCGCGCAGTTCTCGGTGGCAGCGCCTGGTTCGAGCGGATCTTCGGGACGCAATACGTTCCGCGGACCGGGCTTCTTCAACACCGACTTGTCGCTGGTGAAGAAGTTCCGCGTGCGGGAAGGCATGAACGCGACCTTCCGCGCGGAAGCGTACAACCTGTTCAACACGGTGAACTTCAATCCGCCGGGCGTGAACTTGCAGACTCCGGCCACGTTCGGCATCATTTCATCGACGCCGACGGGAGCCGGTAATCAATCGGGCGCGCGCATCCTACAGGGCGCGCTGCGGTTCGACTTTTAGGAGCGTGACCTCACGGTCGCGCCTCTGAATCCAAACCAACAGGCGGAGAGTCTCTCCAAGAGACTCGCCGCTTTTCATTTTTGGCCGAAGCGATAGAGGTGATGCCGCGTGCGGAGATAGATGCTGTTGTCCGCGAGGGCGGGCGTCGCGAAACACTCGTCGTCCAGATCGTTCACGCGCAGAACCTCCCACTGGGGCTCGGCCTTCAACACTGCGAGCTTGCACCCTTGGCTCAGCAGATAGACCTTTCCCGCGGCACCGACCGGGGAGGACCAGAACTGCTCCGTGGCTCCGGGAACGCGTCCCTGTTTGAGAACAGCTCCAGACTTTGGATCAATCGTCGTCACGATTCCGCCGTCTTTGACGAGAAACAGCGTCCCGCCATAGAGCAGCGGCGAAGGGATGTTCGGAAGCGACTTTCGGTATCGCCACGTGACCTTGTCCGTTAGGTCGCCGCGTCCCGTCGGCCGGATCGCCAGGAGGTTGTTCGTAGCCGTGCGGAGGCGGTTATAGAACTCCCATTCCTCGGCGTCGAGAACGCCGTCCTTATTAAGGTCGTAGTCGTTGAAGCCGCGCCGGAAGATCGGCTTCGCCTCTTCCGGCGTGAGCTTCCCATCCTTATTCGCGTCATACTTGGCGGCAACGGTTTCCCACGCGTCGACATTGGGCGGCGTCTCGAAATCGCCACCGGCTTCCCAGGTATTGACGTAGATCGTATCGCCATCGATGAGCGGGACGCCTTTCACCTGCCAGGCCATTCCGTTCACCCACCATAGTTTCTCGCCTGTCGCGAGCGCATAGGAGGCAAGTTGATACGAGCCCGACACAATGAGTTGGGCCGGTCCCTTAGCTGGGCGGAAGACACCAGGAGTGGCGTAGCCGCGAGTGATGCCCGCGCGATCCACCTTCCAGCGAACCTTGCCGGACTTCTTATCTACCGCGATGAGGTAAGAGTTCGTGTCCTGATCGCAAATCAGGACGACGAGGTCTCCGACGACGAGCGGCGAGGATCCATGGCCGTTCTGATTATTGAAGGGTCCGAGAGGCAAGCGCCAGCGTTCGTTGCCGTCCTTGCCGTAAGCAAGGATTCCGAAATCGCCGAAGAACACAAAGACCGAATCGCCATCGGCTGCGGGACTTGGTGCGGCAGGCGAGTTCGTCTTCTGGAAGCCTTCCTTGCGAGGACGCGGCGCTTCGCGGCGCCAGAGAATCTTTCCGGTTGCGCGGTCAAGGCAAAACGTGAAGAGCGCCTCGCCGTCCGCGGCGGTAACAAAGACGCGCGAACCGGCGAGGACCGGCGACGAATGCCCCGGAGGCAGCGCCGTCTTCCAGATGACGTTCTTATCAGGACCCACTTCATCCGGCGTACCGGCATCTCGGGATATCCCGGATCCATTGGGGCCGCGAAACTGTGGCCAATCCGTAACGGGTGATTGTGCGCAGAGAAGCACTGGAGCGAAGATGAGCGACGCGAATTTCATGGGCAAGGAGTCAGCGTAGCATTGCCGCATGGGTCGGTCATGCAATTCGCCGGTCATTCAGGACGAATGGGCGTCCCGGTACTGGCCTCCATGGCGAACGGGAGCCGGCTTCACTGCGGCTGTGGGATTACGGAGATCTCTTCGGAGGACTCCGAGGCGAGAGGTTCTAAGTAACCCGCTCCAACGGGCGTCTAGGTGCGGAGTACAGTACTTCACTCTTTCCAGCTCACGCCTTTCTGACCGGAAACATTTACCGTAACTATGTTCGAGCTGGGCGCCTGACGATCGAAACAAGGGATTTGGACTTTGGCATCCGATTTGCAATTCCGAAGCCGCGGCCACGAACGGGATCGAGGCGGCTTCAAGGAGATCTAAGGGTCATGTCCAATTCTTTCGAGAACAAGAGCGTCAACGAACGGAACGAGGCAGTGGTGGTTACTCGCCCATCCAGCAGCACAGGCATTAAGGTCATGCTCGCTGTAGGCCTCGCCGCGGCTCTTGGGGGTTTCTGGTATCAAAGCGTGCAGGTTTCGAACATGCGGAATGAAGTTGCGGCGACCCAGCGCGCGACGCAGCAGAAGATGGACCAGTTGAAGGCGCAGTTCGACGAGAAGTCGGCGGCAGCGACCGCGGCGGTCGAAAACACCGTCGCTCGCATGAACGAGGATGTCGCGGCGGTGCAGCGCGAATCGAAGACGCGCATCGCCCGCGCGCAGGCAGCATCGAAGCAGGAAACGGGCAAGGTCATGCAAACGCTGTCCGCGAAGAATGCCGAACTGGCGCAGCAGCTTGATCAGATGAAGAAGGAAAGCGACAGCACGATCACCGGCATCAAGGGCGACGTGGGAGAAGTGAAGACGGACGTGGCCGCCACCAGGAGCGAAGTCGCGAATCACAAGAGCGAACTCGACAAAACCATCGCCGACCTGCGGCGCGTCACCGGCGACATGGGCGTCATGAGCGGCCTGATCGCCACCAACGGCAGCGAGCTCGATGCGCTGAAGAAATTGGGCGAGCGCGACTACATCGAGTTCACGCTGACCAAGAACGGCCCGCCGCAGAAGATCGGCAAGGTTCAGTTGGCCCTCAAGAAGGCGGACACCAAGCGGAACCGCTTCACCTTTGACGTCCTCGCGGACGAGAAGAAGGGCGAGAAGAAGGACAAGGGCGTCAACGAGCCGGTGCAGTTCTACACGTCGAACGCGCGCCAGCCGTATGAAGTGGTGGTGAATCAGATCGGCAAGGACACCGTGAAAGGCTACCTGTCGGTTCCGAAGCTGAAGCTCGTCGCACTACGGTAGGCCGCGAGTTTCGCGAGTGTACTCAAGCCGGGGCCTGAAAGGGCTCCGGCTCTTTTCATTTGGGCCGCACACGTGGCTAGATAGCGGGAACGAATTTCTGCAGGATGGCCGCCACCGGGATCATTACCAGGCTGGCCATCCAAACGTAGAATCCCGGAAGCATCCGATAGATCGACGTATGCGTGACACCGCCCTCATCCGCGGGCAGCACGCGGCCTAAGTCCGAGAGCAGAGTCAGCGCGATGGCGATCGCCACCACGCCGCAGATGCCGGCGGGAAGCGGCTTACGGAAGAGCCCCAGCACCATTCCAAGGAACCAGAACGGATTCGCGTACCAGGAGAACACGGCGGCGAAAACTCCCGACCATCCGACCGCGAGCGCGCGCAGGCCGAACATGATGTCCGGCACATTCCTATCGCTGCGGAATTCGAGCGCCGGAATGCAACAGGCGGCAAAGAAAAGCGCGGCGCTGACGTAGAAACCGGTCCGCATAGATTCTCAGCATTCTAGCGTGCGCGCCACTGCCGCTGCTCGCCGCAAAACTGGTTCCGGGCGGCCTTCATCTCGGCGGACCGTTCCACTTATCGGGGATTCAGACCCGGACCGGCGCGCGCCTTCCCATTCGCCTCTACTCTTCGCGCAAGACTTCGAGCGGCTTCTGCCCCAGCAGCCGCCAACTCGCCAGCCAGCCCGAAGCATTCGCAAGGAACGCCGTGATGAGCGTGGCGGCAAGCGCCGCAACCGGGTCGAATTGGAAGTCGGCATCGAGGAAACGCTTCAGCAACAGGCTCGCGAAAATGCTGGCCATGATGCTGCCCAGCAGTCCAGCAACGGCGCCGAGCGTCAGGAACTCGACACTGAAGATGCGCGCGATGTGGTTCCTCGTTGCCCCGAGTGTCTTGAGGATCACGACTTCGCGGACGCGGCGGAACCGCGTCCCCGCGACCGCCGACGCGAGGATGATCACGCCGGCAAGGATCGCAAAGGCCGAGAGAAAGCGGATGACCACCGCAATCTGATCGACGACTTCCTGGATGAGTTGTAGCGCGTCCGCCAAATTGATCACGGTGACCGTCGGAAACTTTTCGTATGCGACGCGTTGCAGGTTGGCGACGTCGGCAGCCTTCATGCGGATGCCGCCGTAGTACATGGTCGGCAGCCCAGCGAGAGCCCTCGGATTGAATATGAATTCGTTGGCGGCGGAAACGCGGATGGCTTCGGTGACGTGTACGGCGACTACTTCAGCCTGGATGACGCGTCCCGAAGCAAGGAATTCAAGTTTTGATCCTGGCTTGACGTTCAGGGTTTTCGCGGCGTCCTCGGCGACGGACACGAGATTCCCCGGCGCATCCTTGGCCCACCAGGTGCCTTCGATCACCTTGGTCATGTCCGGCTTCTCTGCCTCGAACATGACAGACCGCGTCTGCTGGAAGCGCCGAGCCCAGCCTTGGAGCTTCAATTCCTTGAGCGCCACGCCGTCGATGGCCATGAGCCGCGCGGGCGTCGACGGCACGAGTTCGGGATCGCCTTCGATGCCCTGCGTGTGCTTCAACAGGTCGAGCATCCCGGGCGCCTGCGCCTGCGTGATGTCGATCATGTAGACGTTGGGCATTCCGGGCGGCGCGGTCTTGACGATTTGCTTGATGAGCGAATTCTGAACCAGATAAACGGTGAGCGTGAACATCACGCCCAGCCCCAGCGCCACGAGGATGGCTTGCGCCTGGCTGCCCTGGCGGTAGATGTTGCCCATCCCCTGCCGGACCGAGGACGGCAGACGCCACCGCCTGAGGACGGCACGCACCGTTCCCAGGAGGGCCCACGCGACGAACGCGAGCGCGAGGAGGGCCGAGGTCAGTCCACCGACGAAGTACGCGCCCAGTCGCGCCGATTCGCTCAGCCACCAGGCGATTCCGCCGAGGCCGAGAAGAATTACGCCGGCGGCTGCGAAGGCCGGACGGGACTGCGAAAGCCGCTGACGCCAATTGCGCTTTACCTCGGCGGTGTCACGGCGCAGAATCAACGCGGGGCGGACGCGCCGGATCGCAAGCAGCGGCGGAAGCGTGAACAAGAGCGTCGAGAGCACGCCGATCCCAATCCCCTGTGCGGCCGCGATAGGGCTCCAAGAGGCACCGAGTGTGAGGTTGAAGAATTTCTGGATCAACAGAGGCAGGATGTTCTGAATGGCAATCCCGACCGCGACACCCGCGATTCCGCCGGCCAGCCCCAGCATCAGAGTCTGAATCAGATAAATCCGCATGATCTGGCTCGAGGACGCGCCGAGCGACTTCATGACCGCGATATTGTCCATGCGCTGGGCGAGGTGCGCGTGCATCGCCATTCCGACGCCGATCGAACCCACGATGAGCGCGATGAGGCTGACCAGGCTCAGGAAGATGGTCGAGCGGTTCAGTCCGCTGGTGATGATGGGATGGGTTTGCCGGAAGTCGGCGACCAGCGCGTCAGGAAACGTCCGCTTCAGTTCCTTGCGGACTTCTTCGACCGGCGGCGCGGTGGGCGCGAGCTTAAAGAGAAAACGCTGGGCGGCCCGGCTGCCCATCTTCATGAGGCCGGTGCGCTCTACCGCTTCGCGCGACATCATGAGCCGCAGACCGATATTCATGGAACCGGACATCCGATCCGGCTCGGAGACAACAATGGCCGCGATCTTAAATTGCGCGGCGCCGACCTTCACACTGTCACCTAGCTTAAGTTTCAAGCGGACAAGCAGGTCCTCGGCGACGGCCACGGTGTCGGGCTTGAGCGCTTCCGCAAGGGGGATTTCCGGATTCAGCTTTACCTGGCCGTAGTAAGGGTACTTCGTCGGGTCAACCGCTTTGATCGAAACCAGCAGCGGCGCGGCGGCGAGCAGGTTAGATGCTCCGTCGCCCCCGTCTGGTTGTCGAGGTACTGCGGGT
>JBDTTK010000237.1:0-6531 GCA_039930685.1 Bryobacteraceae bacterium
CATCGGAGCGCTAAAAGGTCCGCTGCACGGCGGCGCCAATGAAGAAGTCATCAAAATGCTTCTTGAGGCAGGCACGCAGCAGAAGGCGCTCGATCATGTGAAGAACATGCTGGCGGCGAAAGAGAAAGTTCCGGGCTTTGGCCACCGCGTGTACAAGACGCTCGATCCGCGCGCCATTCACCTGAAAAAGCTTTCTGAAGAACTCGGCAAGAGCACCGGCCACATCGAACTTTTCAACACTTCGAAGCTCATCGAAGAGAACATCAAGGAAGCCAAGAAGCTGAACGCGAACGTCGACTTTTATTCGGCATCGACGTATTACTCGCTCGGCATTCCGGTCGACTTATTTACGCCGATTTTCGCGGTCAGCCGCATGTCCGGCTGGACGGCGCACATCCTGGAGCAATACCGCAACAACCGCCTGATCCGGCCGCGCGCCGACTATACGGGTTTGCCTGACGGTCAGCCCTGGGTCGATATCTCGAACCGCTAACGGCCTTCGGTAACGAAGGCGAAAGACAAACCGAGGCCCCGGCGGCCATACCGCCGGGGCAATTTCTTTCTTATGCACGATATTTCCAATTTTCGAAACAATCTCGACGCCATTGCCGCACGCCTGAGCGACCGCGGTTTCTCGCTGGACATCGCCGCGTTCCGCGAGCTCGACACGCAACGGCGCGCCGCGCTCACCGAAGCCGAGCAGTTGAAGGCCGCGAAGAACACTGAGAGCGCCGAGATCGGCAAGCTGAAGAAGGCCGGCGTCGACACGGCCACGCAGCAGGAGAAGGTCCGAGAGATCGGCGACCGCATCAAGGCGCTCGACGAGAAGGCGAGCGCGCTCGACGAGGAGTTCCAGTCGCTGCTGCAAGGCGTTCCCAACGTCCCACACGAATCCGTGCCGAAGGGCAAGGACGCCGAAGACAATGTCGAGATCAAGCGTTGGGGCACGCCTCGCACGTTCGACTTCGAACCAAAGCCGCATTGGGATCTTGGACCGGAACTCGGCATCCTCGACTTCGAGCGGGCAGCCAAAATCACCGGAGCACGGTTCGCGGTCTACATGGGTCTGGGCGCGAAACTCGAACGGGCGCTGGCCAACTTCATGCTGGATGTGCACACGAAGGAGCACGGGTACACAGAAGTCCTGCCACCGTTTCTCATTAATTCAGCGAGCCTGTACGGCACCGGCAATCTGCCGAAGTTCGCAGCGGACTTATTCAAGATCGAGAACACCGACTTTTGGCTGGCGCCGACCGCCGAAGTGCCGGTTACCAATTTGTTCCGCGACGAGACTCTCGAGGCGGACCGCCTGCCGATCAGCTATTGCGCCTACACGGCCTGCTTCCGCAGCGAGGCCGGGGCCTACGGGCGGGACGTACGCGGCATCATCCGCCAGCACCAGTTTCAGAAAGTCGAAGTCGTCAAGTTCACGCGGCCCGAAGACAGCTTCGAGCAGCACGAAAAGCTGACATCGGACGCTGAGCAGATTCTCGAGAAGCTCGGACTGCCGTATCGCCGAATGCTACTCTGCACGGGCGACATGGGCTTCAGTTCCGCGAAAACGTACGATCTCGAAGTCTGGCTGCCGGGTCAGAGCGCATACAAAGAGATCTCGTCCTGCTCGAATTTCGAGGCGTTCCAGGCGCGGCGGGCCAACATCCGGTGTAAATCGGGCAAGGGCAAGTCGGAGTTCGCGCACACGCTGAACGGGTCCGGACTGGCGGTCGGGCGGACCTGGGTTGCTGTCGTCGAGAACTATCAACAAGCCGATGGGAGCGTGGTCGTCCCGGAAGCGCTGCAGCCGTATTTGGGAACGGACGTGATCCGGCCGGCGAAAAGCTAGCGGGCGTGGTTGACGCAACTGGCAGAGGCCGGGCATGCCCGGCCTCTACGGGGCGCAGGCGTTATTGCACCGCGATCTGGACCGTGTTCGAGGTGGCTGTTCCTACTGTCAGAACGACCGGCTGATTGCCTGCCTTCAGGCCCGCCGGAACGCGGACTGCGGTCTGCGAGAGCCCCACGAAGCCCGGTGACGCGATGGAGTAGATCACGTCAGCGTTGACTCCGCCGATCGTGACCTTCGCGGCCGGAGTCTGGTAAGACGCGTCCGGCGCGACGCGTCCGGTGGCGAGGGGCGGAGTCGTCTGTCCGAGACCGCTGGCGTAGATCAACACGAACTCACCCGCCTTGGCCGGATTCTCGGGGCGTACGAGCGCGAAGTCGGCGTTCTTAAGGATCAATCCGCCGACCGAGTCAAAGAACAGGTCAGGTGCAGAGGGCGCAAGCGGCATGGGGAACGCCGCGGAAGATCCACCGGGCGTCATAACGACCACAGGCACGGAGGTGCCGGTGACTTCGGCCGGGACCTGCACCACCATCTCTGTATCGCTCGACGCCAGGATCGGCGCCGCCGTTCCACCGATCATGATGCTGGTTCCGTTCAACGTGGTGGGCAGCTTGTCCGACGGCGCGAACCCGGCGAGGTTTGTCGACACGCGCATCAGGTTGTTGCCGAACAACCGCATCAACGAACCCGGAGCCGCAGTCGTGCGGGTGATGTCGGTGACCGCGCTGATCATGAGGCCAATGGAAGGAGCAGTTGGGGGAGCCGCCAACTGCGACCGGACAAGACCGCCCCCGTTGGTCGCGGTGTGAATGTTCCAGTAATGCTTTTCGGGGTTTAGGATTACGTCGTTCAGCGAAATGAGCGCCTGTCCGCCGCTGACCATCACTTGCTTGTAGAAGTTACCCGTACCGGTCGTGCCGAAGGCGACGGCGTCCCGGGCGAAGGTGGAGTCGATGGTCACCGGACCGTTGACGCCCGCCGACTGATCGTGAATATGCATCGCGGTCAGCACGGAGCCGTCCGGGAAGCGAGGATTCGTGTCGAAGATCACCGACGCCGCCGCAACAGTGCCGTCTGCGTTGCGAATCGTCCGCACGTCCAGCCGCGACGGCGCCGAAGCCGTACTGGCGATCGCCGGAACCTCATTCGAGGGCGAAAGGTTCACTTGGAATTCCATTGTGTCTGTCGCGCGTAGCTGGGCACGGATGTAGCCGCCGCCCGCATAGGTGGTATGCGAGTTGATGTAGTACCCGGCCGGATTGTTGAAGACGCCGTCGAGCGCCGCGGCAGTCGCGAATGCGCCGACGTTGAGCTCGTTCTCGAAATGCAATGTACCGTTGCCGCCATCCGGAATGTCGGTGCGGGTCATGGCGCTGTCGAGAGTTACCGGTCCGGCCACGCCGGCAGGCCCCGTGTGGATGTGCATGGCGGTAATGGAGCCCGCCGGAAGCTCACGGTAGTTGACGTCAAAGGCGATCCAGCCGGAGGTCAGGTTGCCGATCGAATCGTAGGTTCGCAGGATGGTAACCATTCCCGTGCCGCCGGTATTGGCGCTCGGAGCCGCGATGGCCGGGACTTCATTCGCGGGCGACATCAGGCCCATGAAGACGCCCATTTGTGCCTTTTGCAACTGGCCGCGCATTGCGCCGCCGGGGTTGTCGACTGTGTGCACGTTGAAATAGAACTGGTCGGGATTCGTCAGAATTCCGGCGACCGCGTCCAAGGCGGTTCCGCTATTCGTGAACTGCGCCTGGCGCGCGGGCAGGTTTCCGGTAGCCGGAAGGCTATCCTGGCGGGGAAGAGCGGTGTCGATGACGACCGGTCCGTTCGTGCTCGCCGTGCCCCGGTGGATGTGCATGGCGGTGAAAACCGGCGCTGCCGCGAATTTGTACGAAACATTGAAATCGACGGATCCTGACACGATATTGCCTGCGTCGTCCCGGACGATATGGAGGAAAATATTCGCGGCGCCTGTCGCCGCAGGAGTCACGGGCGGATTTTCATTCGCGCTGGACAGGATGGCGCGGTACGGAATCGTCTCGACGCGTGCGGCGAACGCCCCGGTCGCGAGAGCGGCAAGAGCCGCAAGTAGACACACAAAACGCCTCATAGAACGTAACCCCTTTTGGTTTTTTGGCAGGAAAGCGAGATTTTTCAAACGGAAGCCCGCAAGCAACAATTCTTCGGCGCGAAAGTGTCTTCCCCGATGACGCACTGCCGGCTGCATGGTTTCCGAGTCAAAGCTTAGACCGGTTGAGCCTGGAACTCGGAACAGATTGACGGCGGAAACCTCGAATCAGGCCACGTCGACAGGAATCTGGTCCGTAATATGGATGCCGAACGCATCCAGTCCGACGACTTTCCGGGGGTGGTTGGTTAACAGGCGGATGGTGGATAGGCCCAGATCGCTCAAGATCTGCGCGCCGATTCCAACTTCGTGCTGCGGAGGCGGCTGCTTGTCGGCACCTGCGCCGTGGACGCGCATATGCGAGCCCGTCTGGTGCAGGTAGACAAGCACGCCTTCGCCATGGCGCGCGATCTGCCGCAGCGACGAACGCAGCATCGGGCCACAGTCGCAGCCGAGCGATCCAAACACGTCTCCGGCGACGCAGCGCGCGTGCATTCGGACCATCATGTCCGGCTTACCGGCTACGTCTCCATGTATCAAGGCCAGATGCGTCTCTTGGTTGATCGTGCTCGAGAAGGTGATGGTCTTGAAGTCACCAAATTCGGTGTGCAAGCAGGATTCGCCCGCCCTGTGGATGAAACGCTCGGTATGCAGCCGGTGCCGGATCAGCGACTCGACGGTGATCATCTTGATCCCGTGGTCGCGACAGAATTCGGAGAGTTGCGGAACGCGGGCCATGGTTCCGTCTTCGTTCATCACCTCGCAGATCACACCGCCGGGTTCGAGTCCGGCGAGCCGCGCGAGATCGACCGCGGCTTCGGTCTGCCCTGCCCGGACCAGCACGCCGCCGGCCCGCGCCCGTAGGGGAAACACATGTCCGGGACGAGCGAGATCCCGCGCCTTTGACTTTGGATCGATCGCCACGCGGATGGTGTGCGCGCGGTCGGCTGCGGAAATGCCGGTGGTTACGCCTTCGGCCGCCTCGATGGATTCGCAAAATGCGGTGCCAAACCGGGAGGTGTTGACCCGAGAAATCGGAGGCAGGTCCAGGGCGTCGCAACGTTCCGGGCTCAGGGCGAGGCAGATGAGTCCGCGTCCGTGGCGGGCCATGAAATTGATGACTTCCGGCGTGATCTTCTCGGCCGCGATGGTGAGGTCGCCCTCATTTTCGCGGTCTTCGTCGTCGACGACGACGATCATCCGCCCCGCGCGGATCTCCTCGACGGCGTCGGGAATGGTCGCAAATGACATAGATGCTTGACATTAGGATAGCGCGCCGGCTCGTCCGGACTCCTTTATCGCGTTTCACCAACGACTTCGAGGTCGAGATGGATCCGGCGAACGCGCGCGATCCGAACCGTGGTTCGCGAAAGCCCCAGAATGCCGCGCCGGGGCAGGAAGACCTTGGTCTGCACCGATGAGAAGGGCGGAATCTGCACGATACGGTCGGCGCTTTGAGTGACGAGTTGGGTTCGTTTGGCCTTTTCGACTTCCGGGTTCCAGTAGATGCCCTGCACACGCGGCAGAACCAGTCCTGTCACTAGCGCGATGGCGCCGCGCGCCTCGGCGGAACGGATGACGCCGCCGCTCGACAACCCGGCGGCGAGCGCCACGCCCAGTTCCAGCAACTGGAACGCCTTCTGGCGGCCGCCCGCAATCGAGTCGAATGTACCGAGCACGGCCGGAAACGTTTCCGCGAATTGGGCGAAGTTGTGATGGACGCCGAAAGCCAGCAGCGCCGGAGGCTCCCCTGGATCAGGAATCGTTTCGTAGTCCACCTCGAACCAGAGCGCGGACTTGTCGATCTGAATCTTCCGCTCTGTAGGATTGCGGATCACGACGTCGACGGCCAGGTACCGGTGGGCAATCCGGCTCCCGAAGTTTGCCCGCGTGGATTCCGTATCTTGCACGGAAAAGCCCGCTCCCGGATCTGATTGGGCTACGGCCAGACCGGCCGTCAGGACAGCAGATAGCAGACTCCAAAGGAAACTACGCGTGCGGCTCTTCATGCCCTCACGGTAGAGGAGAGATCCGAGGATGCTGGGTGTTAACTCCTCATCCGATTGATTCGCGACGACAAGCGGTTCCACCTCCTTCGTGACCCGCTTCCAGCCGATGCCTTGTTTCCCGCAGGTTGCGCGTGACACACTGTCAGGCGAGTGCCCGCCAACACCTACGACGCGATTCCGTATATCAATACACCGTATAGCCAGACTCACCCGAGCCGTCTGCACGTGCTCGGACGGCTTCACGGAATCGACACTCCGCCGGTCGAAACCTGCCGCGTTCTCGAGCTTGGCGCCAGCGAAGGGCTGAATCTCATCGGAATGGCGGTGGTGCTGCCGCGAGCACAGTTCACTGGCGTCGAATTGGCTGAGCTTCCGGTCGCGAACGGCAACCGTGTGATCTCGGACCTCGGGCTGGCCAATGTCCGACTGCTTCAAATGAACCTTCTCGACCTCGAGGGCAGTTTTGGCGAGTTCGATTACATCATTGCGCACGGCCTTTACGCCTGGACGCCACCGATTATCCGGGAGCGCATCTTGTCCATCGTCCG
>JBDTTK010000238.1:0-6530 GCA_039930685.1 Bryobacteraceae bacterium
CTCACCGTAGTCGGCGTTGTGCCGGACGTGAAGCACATGGGGCTGAAAGCGGAAGAGGGTCCCGTCGTCTACATTCCGTACGCCCAGAAAACACAGGAATGGCTCGCCTGGACCACGCTGCTGATTCGCACCGCCGGCGATCCCATGGAGGTAGCGCCCTCCGTCCGCAAGGCGATTCGCGAGCTCGACCCGAATCAGCCCATCGCCGAAGTCGGGACACTGGAGGAGTCGTTGGCCCGCTCAACCGCGCTTCCGCGCTTCACCACCTTCATCATTGGCGCGGTTTCCGGCGTCGCCCTGCTGATCGCCGTCGTTGGAGTGTACGGGCTACTCGCTTATTCCGTGGCTCAACGCATGGCGGAGTTCGGCATTCGCATGACGCTCGGCGCGTCCCCGTGGAGCGTCTTCTGGATGGTTCTTCGCCAGGCGCTCGTTCGCGTGGCCGCGGGAATCGCCGGCGGCTGCCTCGCCGGATGGTGGCTCGCGCGACTGCTCGAAAGTCAGCTCTTCGAGGTGCGTCCGCGCGATCCCGCCGCATTCGGGGTCGCAGCCTGCGTACTCGCCGTTGCGTCTCTCGCTGCTGTCGTCGGACCGGTTCTGCGCGCCATGAGAATCGATCCCTCGACGGCGCTTCGCGGAGACTGACATCAGGCGGGTGTCGCTACCGCATTCCGCCCCTACAGTTCGCTGCTGCCACAACGAGTTCTCGGAGGCCTTCCCGTTTCAGATCGGCCATGGTCTTAAGCTTCACGTGCCGCATGTTCTTGCCGGTGCCTTCGAGAAGACCCTGCGGATCAGGTAGCGAAGTTGCTCTCGTGAACATAAGACTGACGTGCGCCTTGGCAACCCGGAACAGGCAAAATGGGCCATCAGCCTTCTCGATCATCGGGATGTTCCACGAGTTCATCGTTTGCTTCATCCCGGGCTCGACCGACCTCACCAGCTTTTGTACCCCGCGTGCGATCCGCACCATTTCCGGGTCCTTGTCTTCGAGATACTGCGCGAGCGTCTGCGTGGGCTTATTGGCGTTCATGCGGAATCCGGCATCCGTATTTCAGAAGGAGCCTCGGCAAATTATTCCGCGCGAAGCACTCACCTGTATTCTGGTATCTGAATATCATGGATGACCTGCTCTCGAAACTAAAACAAGTCCGCTTGCCATTCGCGCAGCTCCTTGGCATTGTCTTCACCAGCGCCACTCTGGATCGCGTCACCGCCGAGATGGAAGTCCGCGAGGATCTCTGCACGCGCCCCGCGATTCTCCATGGTGGCGCGATCATGTCTTTCGCCGATACGCTCGGCGCCGCGGCGACTGTTCTGAATCTTGCGCCGGGCGCGGGCACGACGACTCTCGAATCCAAAACGAACTTCGTCGCCTCGGCTGCGCTTGGACAAAAGATCTTTGGCGAGTGCACGCCCATCCATCGGGGGCGTCGCACGCAGGTCTGGCAGACCCGCATCACGCTCCAGGACGGCAGGCTGGTCGCGCTGGTCACTCAGACGCAGATGGCGCTCGAATCGAAATAGGCCTGCTACTTCAGTTCCTTGATCCGCATGTTCCGGAACTCGACGCGCGTATCGTGGCCCAGCAAACCGATGTGCCCGGTTGTCCGCTTCAGGCCCGGGTGCTTCTTGAGGATTTCCGGATCCGTCACCTTGCTGATATCGGCATCGAGGATCTTGTGACCATTCAGCATGACGACGATGTGGCTGCCGTTTGCTGTGATCTCCTCGTAATTCCAGTCCTTCCGCTTGAGGAAGCCTGTCGTGGCCGGGATGACATTGTAGATCGACCCGTGGACCTGCCACGGCTGTAGCTTGCCCTTATAGACGTCCGCCGAATCGTCTAGAATCTGGATCTCCATCCCCTGATAAGCGGCATCGCCCACGAACGGCGACCGGATTCCAATTCCATTATTCGCGCCGTCCTCGCCGAACTTGAATTCGAACCGCAGGACGAAGTTGGCGTACTCCTTCTCCGTGAACAGATTGCCGTGGACCTTCTGCGCGATGACGTTGCCGTTCTCGACGAAATAGCCTTCCGAATTGCCGCGCCCCTCATACTTCCAGCCATTCAGCGACTTCCCGTCGAACAGTGATGTGAATCCTCGCTCGGCGGCGCCCAAGGAGAAAGCGGCAATCAGGATGAGAAAAAAGGCTCGCATGGACGACATGGTATCAGTGGGCGCCCGGCCGGTGCCCGCGCAGCACGGTTCCGGCGGGAACCGCGACATAGTACACTGAAAATGTTAGCTGGAGGTGAGATTTCCCCAGTCGACGGTTGAGCGCGAAGTCTTCAGGCGCCGTCCCCCATCTTGTTCCGGATTTCATTCGGAAGGTATCTTGCGGTCTTTTTTCCCTCGTACTACCCGATGACTGCCGCGTCTGCGGCGAGCAACTAACCAACATTTCCCGCGTTCCGGTGTGCGAACGCTGCCTGCAGGCGCCTAAACCCATGGCGTCGGATCACGCGTGTACTCGCTGCGGTTCCGCCTTCACCAACGCGATGCCCCTCGACGAACTTGGCCGCTGCGCCGTCTGCCGGCGAGGGCTCTGGGGCTTCGATGCGGCGTATTCGTTCGGCTACTACGAGACCGAACTTCGACGCCTGCTGCACATCTTTAAATACGAGAAGGTCCACACGCTCGCCCGGCCGCTCGCCAAGCGCATGCAGGCCGCCCTCCCCCGGCAGGACCGCTACGATGTCATCGTCCCGGTCCCCATGCATTGGCGGAAGCGCATGGCCCGAGGCTTCAACCAGGCCGAGCTGCTGAGCGCCGAACTGGCGAAATCGCTCGCCATACCCGTTTCCACGAAAGCCTTGCGGCGGACCAAGAGCGCCCCCGCCCAGGCGTCCATGAGTTTCGCCCAGCGCCGCGCCGGCATGCGCGCCGGCGCATTCGCGGTCCGCCGGCCGAATGCCGTCGCCGGACGCCGCGTCCTGTTGATCGACGACGTTTTCACCACGGGCGCAACCGCCCGCGCGTGCGCCCGCGAGCTCAAACGAGCCGGCGCCGCCCATGTCACGCTATTGACCCTCGCCAGGGTCGATCGCCGTCCGATTGTTCGTATCGGCCGCGCGCGAGCCACCGCTGCTACCACGGGGGAAATGTGATCAGAATGACCAGTGTTGAGCGACTCAGCCGTCCAGTACTCGTGTTGAACGCCAGCTTCGAGCCGATCAATGTGTGCGCCGTCCGCCGTGCCGTCGTCCTTGTCCTGAAAGGCGTCGCCGCAGCCGAGGAACACTCCGCGATCGAGGTCCGCACCACTCGGCGTGCGTTCCAAATTCCGAGCGTGATCCGGCTCCTCGACTACCGCCGCATTCCGCATCAGACCCGCGCCCTGTCGCGCAAGAATATCCTGATGCGCGACAAGTTCACCTGTCAGTATTGCCATCGGACCATTCCGTCCGGCGAACTGACCCTCGACCATGTTGTGCCGCGCTCCCGCGCCGGCGAAACCACGTGGGAAAACCTGGTCGCCTGCTGCCATCCATGCAATAACCGGAAAGGCAGCCGCACCCCGGAAGAGGCGGGCTTGAAGCTCGCTCGCGCTCCGCGTCCGTTCAGCCTGCACACCAGCCGGCACCTGATGCGCCTGCTCGCGAAGAGCGACGACCAGTGGCGGAAATATCTGTTCTACTAATTCGAATTGAGTGCAAAAGCGAAAGAGCCGGTTGGCGCGGACCAACCGGCTCTTTCTGTTTTATGTGGCGGCGTATTAGCGCGGCGGCGGCGGAGCCCCACCGGCCGGAGGCTTCCCTTCGCCGCCAGGCGTGCCTTCCGGCTTAGCCTTTTCCTTCGGCGCCGGAACCACGGCCTTGATCGGACTAATGATCACGTGCGCGTTGCGGCCTTCGAGCCGCGGCTGACCTTCCACCGCTCCATATTGAGCGAGGTCGGCGGCAAACCGCAGCAGCAGCTTCTTGCCCAGATCCACGTGCGCGATTTCGCGTCCGCGGAACTGCACGACCGCTTTCACGCGGTTGCCTTCACCCAGGAACCGGATCGCGTGATTCTTTTTGAAATCATAATCGTGATCGTCCGTATTGGGCCGGAACTTCAGTTCCTTTACAAGAATGATGTGCTGTTTCTTGCGGGCCTCGTGCTGCTTTTTCTTGTTCTCGTACTGCCATTGCCCGTAATCCATCGCTTTGGCGACGGGAGGCTCGGCAGTCGGCGCAATCAGGATCAGGTCGAGACCCAACTCCTGCGCGCGGCGGACCGCCTGCATCGTGGGCATGACTTCGACGGACCCGTCGGGAAATACTGCGCGAACTTCACGGGCGCGAATCGCCTCGTTTACGTTCTCCCGGATGCGCGGTCGGCGTGGTGGGAAATTGCGGGGAGGATACATCAGGAGAGATCAGCGCGCCCCGGTGCGCTGAGAGAATTATGGATCGCGTTGCCGCGGGTGTTCATGTCTCGATGGTAACAGATTTTCAGAAAAGTCAAGCCTGTGAACGCCGTACAGCCATCGGGCCGCGCCTTCTTCTTGATCGCCGCTACACAGGGGCGATTCCGGCTCCAGCCGGGGCTTAGAATAAGAGGATGTCTGCGCCCCCCAGTGATCTGGATCCCGCATCCAGTTCCGCCCTCACGGAGCCACCTAGTCCGCCGGCCGGCCCTATCTACGTCACCAACGGAGCCTTCCCATTAACCCGCGAACAGTTGATCGGTACGCTCATCGGACTGCTGCTTTCGCTGCTCCTCGCCGCCCTGGACCAGACCATCGTCGGAACCGCGATGCCGCGCATCATCGCCCAGTTGAACGGCTTCGAGCGCTACCCCTGGGTCACGACCTCCTATTTGCTGGCTTCAACCATTGCCGTGCCAGTCTTCGCCCGACTCTCTGATCTCTACGGCCGCAAAGGATTCTTCCTCTGGGGCGCAGTCCTGTTCGTCGCCTCTTCCGGACTCTGCGGAGCGGCCGGCGAATGGGAATTCTGGGGCCTCGACGGAATGAATCAGCTGATCATCTTCCGCGGCTTGCAGGGTATCGGCGCCGGAATGATCATCGGACTCCTGTTCACGATCATCGGCGACATCTTCGCGCCTCGCGAACGCGGCAAATACCAAGGCCTGTTCGCCGCCGTCTGGGGCCTCGCCTCCATCTTCGGACCCACCCTCGGCGGCTGGATGACCGACTCGCTCTCCTGGCGCTGGACCTTCTACGTCAACCTGCCCGTTGGCGCCATCGCCGTCGCCATGATCGCCCTCGAATTCCCGAACATCCGACCGCCTCGCAAAGAGCACGTCATTGATTGGATGGGCGTCTTCACGCTCTCCGCCTCGCTGATCCCGCTGCTGCTCGCGCTCACCTGGGTCGCCGACTACGGCTGGACCTCGCCCCGCGTCGAATGGCTGCTGGGCATCGCCCTCGTGATGGCCGTCGCGTTCATCATCACCGAACATCGCGCAGTGGAGCCGCTGCTGCCCCTCAGTTTGTTTAAGAACCGCGTGATCGCCGTTTGTTCGATTGCCTGTTTTCTGCTGGGCGTGGGCATGTTCGGCGTAATCCTTTACCTGCCCCTCTTTATGCAGGGCGTCCTCGGAATCTCGGCGACCAAGTCCGGCTCCCTGCTGACCCCGCTCATGATGGGCGCCGTCGTCACCAGCATCTTCGCCGGTCAATACACGTCCCGGACCGGGCGTTACAAAATGCCGGCGGTCGTCGGATCGGTCCTCGTCGCGGTCGCAATGATCTTGTTCGCGCGCATGGATGGCAACACCTCGCAGACCCAGGTGATCGTCAACATGGTGATCGCCGGACTCGGCATGGGCGTCATGCAGCCCATCTATACGCTCGCGGTCCAGAACTCTGCGCCGCGCGCGGTGATGGGCGCCGCCACTGCGTCCACCCAGTTCTTTCGGTCGATCGGCAGCACGCTCGGGGTCGCAATCTTCGGATCGCTCCTGCTGACAATCTATAAGAGCGACTTCAACGCGGCCGTACCCAAAGGCGTTCCGGCCATCGCCTTGAAGCCCTTCTCAAACCCGTTGATGCTGATGCAGATCAAACCTCGGCTCGACGCGGCCTTCGGCCAATACCCGGGCGGTAAGGAACTCCTGGAGCTGTTGATGGGCAACGTCCGCGTAGCCTTGGTCCATGGACTTCAGTTCATCTTCTTCGCCGGCGCCATCGCCATGGCCGTGGGCATTGTGGTCAATCTGATGCTGCCGGAGGTTGCACTCCGAACGGTAGAAGGCGAAGCGGCTCCGGTCCACATCGGCGAGTAAGCAGGACCGGGCATGCCCGGTCCAAATGCCCCTACCGCTGATTCGCCTTCAGCGTCCGCTTCCGCAGCCGGATCGACTTCGGCGTCACTTCGACGTATTCATCCTGCCGGATGAACTCGATCGCCTGCTCCAGATTCAGCAGGCGTGGCGGAACCAGCCGCATCGCTTCATCCGAAGACGACGCGCGCATGTTGGTCAGCTTCTTTTCTTTGACGATGTTGACGTCGAGATCGGCATCCCGCGAATTCTCTCCGATAATCATGCCTTCGTAGACTTCAGTGCCCGGCG
>JBDTTK010000239.1:0-6521 GCA_039930685.1 Bryobacteraceae bacterium
CTTTTCTGCTCCATCCTCGCGTCCGAAAAGGCTTCCTGACGCCAACGCGTCTCGGCCTCGGACTCGCCTTTGCGACCCTGGCCGTCGGCGGAACCGCCGAGGCGGTCCGCGCCCAGAAGGCCAACTTCGATCTGGCATCCTGGTGGATGCCGGCGAAGGTCGGCAGGCTGGTCTTCGACACGGCGGTGACGCCGCACTGGCTCGATACCGGCGACCGCTTCTGGTACGCATGGGAAACGAGCAAAGGCCGCAGCTTCTATCTGGTCGATCCCGTGAAGAAGACCAAGGTCCCGGTGTTCGACAACGCGGCCATGGCGGCGATGCTGACCGAGATCACTCGCAATCCATACGAGGCGCTGCATCTGCCGATCCGCACGATTCGATTTGTGAAGAACGATTCGGCGATCGAATTCGAAGTCCAGGTTTCAAAGGACGCCGACATCAACGGAGCGCAGACAGTCACTGTCGTGCAGGAGGAGACGGGCAATCAGCGCCGGGGCGGCGCAGGACAGGGGCAAGGGCAGCAGGGGGGCAGTTCCGCCGAACCGGCGGCGGCGCCGGGAACGACGAAGACGCTGTACTTCGTTTACGACCTGGCCACGAGGAAGCTGACGCTGCCGGCAACGTACACGCCTGAGATCAAGAAGCCGCGATGGGCGTCCGTGTCGCCGGACCAGAAGACGATTGTGTTCGCGAAGAACAGCAACCTCTATATGATGGACGCCGAGAATTACGCGAAGGCGGTCAAAAAGGGCGACGACGCGACCATCGTCGAGACGCAGTTGACGACCGATGGCGAAGAGCATTACGGATACGCCCGGCGTCTGACGGATGCCGACCGCGATCAGGAGGGCCAGCGCGAGCAGGTGGTGGCGACCGGGAATCAGAAGAATCGGCGCGTGCCCCCGATCCAAATCAACTGGTCGAGGGACTCGAAGAAGTTCTCGGTGGTCCGGCGTGACCAGCGTAAGGTCGGCGATCTGTGGGTGATTAATTCGTTGTCGCAGCCGCGTCCGACACTTGAGACCTATAAATACGCCATGCCGGGCGAGGTGAACGTGGACCAGTCCGAGATCGAGGTCTTCGACATCGCGAGCAAGGCGCGGGTCAAGGTGAAGGCCGACCGGTTCAAGGACCAGACGCTGCAGATCGCCAACGCGAGGCAATCGGCGAGTGCGCGCGATCTGGATCGCCTTGAGGCGGAGTGGCTGGCGAACGGCTCCGACAAGTTGTATTTCACGCGCGTCAGCCGCGATATGAAGAAGATGGACATCTGCCTGGCGAATCCGTCAACGGGCGACGTCAAGACGTTGATCGAAGAGCGCCTCAACGTCTACATGGAGACGAAGCCGCTGCAACTGATCAACAACGGCCAGGAATTGATCCACTGGTCGGAACGCGACGGCTGGGGACATTACTATCTTTACGATGGCGACGGGAAACTGAAGAACCCGATCACGGCGGGGGAGTTCGTGGCGGAGAACATCTCGTGGGTCGATGAGAAGGCGCGGGTGATCTACCTTGAGGCCGAAGGCCGCGAGCCCGCCGAGGATCCGTACTTCACGCACACGTACCGCGTGAGCCTGGATGGATCGGGCATGAAGGTCCTCGATCGCGGTCCCGGCTCGCATGCCGCGCAGACGGGCGATTCGGGCAAGTACTTCGTCGATACGTATTCCATGGTGAACTCGGCTCCGCAGTCGGCCTTGTTCGACCAGTCGGGCGCGCGTGTCATGGAACTGGAGTCGACCGACGTCTCGGCATTGTTGGACGCCGGCTACAAGTATCCCGAGCAGATCAAGGTCAAGGCGGACGACGGAATCACGGATCTCTATGGCGTGATGTACAAGCCGTTCGACTTCGATCCGGCGAAGAAGTATCCGATCGTGGCATACGTGTATCCGGGTCCGCAGACGGAAAGCGTCACGAAGACGTTCACGCCGAAACAGCCCAATGTGGCCTTGGCGCAATTGGGGTTCATCGTGGTCGAGGTTGGCAATCGCGGCGGCAATCCGCACCGGTCAAAGTGGTATCACAGCTTCGGGTACGGCAATTTGCGCGATTACGGGCTAGCCGACAAGAAAGCAGCCATCGAGCAACTGGCGCGCAAGCACAGCTTCATCGACATCGAGCGCGTAGGCATCTACGGGCATTCGGGCGGCGGCTTCATGTCGACGGCCGCCATGCTGGTCTATCCGGACTTCTTCAAGGTCGCGGTGTCGTCGTCGGGCAATCACGAGAACAACATCTATAACCGCCGCTGGAGCGAGATGCATCACGGCGTCAAGGAGATCACCGATAAGGACGGCAAGGTGACGTTCGAGTACTCGATCGACAAGAACTCAGAGTTGGCGAAGAACCTGAAAGGGCACCTGATGCTGGCGACCGGCGACATGGACGACAACGTGCATCCGGGCAACACGCTGCGTCTGGCGGATGCGCTGATCAAGGCGAACAAGCGGTTCGACATGGTGGTGCTGCCCGGCATCCGGCATCCGTATGCGGCGGACACGGAGTACTTCTTCTGGGTCCGCGCGGAGTACTTCGCCAAGCACCTGATTGGCGCGGCGGATCGCGGCGCGGACATCGTCGAGATCAATCGGGAACGCGAACAGACGGGGACCAAGGGCCGGGCGGCAGCGGGCCAAGCACAGGGCCAGGGGCGGCGTCGGCCGTAAGCGTTCGGTGAGTCGACCTAGTTAGGCTCCCGTCAGTCGACGATGAAGAGGCGCGCGCCGGTGCTCGTCCGCGAGCGATGGGGCGCGTCGCCGTCACCCACCTGATAGCTGATGCCCGGAGCTAAAGTGAAAGTCCGTCCGTCGGCGAGTTCGGTGATCAGTTCACCTTCCAGGCAGAGGGTAACGTGGCCCTTCGCGCACCAGTGGTCGGCAAGGTATCCGGGCGAGTAGTCGACCATGCGGACGCGCACGTCGCCGAATGTTTGGGTGCGCCAGGTGGCGACTCCGGTTTCACCAGGGTGGGTGGTCGGCGGGATCTGGTCCCAGTAGGTGGTCGAGAACGGGATGGAGTTCAGGGTCATTTACGATCTTGATTCGAGGAATGTGGGCGATCAGAGGACAAACCGAGATCGCATTTCGAGGGCCTCTACTTAGCACAGCGTTCGCGTGCTAGTGTCTTTTCTAGGAGTTTCTGTCCTTATGTCTGATACTACTACTCGCCGCTTCTTCCTCGGCGCCGCGGCGGCGGCCTCCGCGATGCGCGTCTCGGGCGCGAACGACCGGATCAACCTGGCCATCGTCGGCCTGGGAGGACGCGGAGGCAACCATCTTTCGATCTATTCGAAGCTTCCGGATGCGCGAGTCGTCGGACTCTGCGACGTCAATCAGGCGGCTCGCGAGAAGGCGCAAGCCACGCTCCTCAAGAACACCGGCGAGAAGGCCAGAGAGTTCGAGGACATGCGGGAGGCGTTCGCCGATAAGAACGTCGAGGCGGTTTCGATTGCGACGCCGAACCACTGGCATGCGCTAGCGGCGATCTGGGCGATGAAGGCCGGCAAGGACGTGTACGGCGAGAAACCCGCCTGTTACAACATCTACGAAGGACAGAAGATGATCGAGGTGGCGCACGCCACCAAGCGCATGATGCAGGTCGGCTCGCAGCACCGCAGCAATCCGTTCAAGATGCGCGCGATGCAGGCGATCCAAGGCGGATTGATCGGCAAGGTCTATCAGTCGAAGGGGCTGTGTTACAAGCGCCGCGTTTCGATCGGACATAAAGAAGATAGCAAAATCCCTCCCGGCGTCAATTGGGATCTGTTCCTCGGACCCGCGCCGATGCGTGCGTTTAATGAGCTGCGCTTCAAGTACAACTGGCACTGGTTCTGGGACACCGGCAACGGCGACATCGGGAACCAGGGCGTCCATGAACTTGGCTTGGCGCGCTGGGCGATGGGCGATCCGGCCTGGCCGAAGGCGGCCTACGCGCACGGCGGCAAGTTCGCCTATATCGACGATCAGGAGACGCCGAATACGCTGACGGCGGATTTCGATTTCGGCGGCCGCGAACTGGTGTTCGAGGTGCGCGGGCTTTTGACCGGAAGCGAAGGACAGCCGCCTCCCGAACGGCGTCCGCGTCCGCCAGAAGGCGCGGCGGCGCCTTCGCCGACCGCGACCGCTCCCAAGAAGGGCCAACCGTTGCGCGTGATGACGGGAAACATGATTTTTGGCACGGAAGGCTGGGCCGCGATGAGCGACCAGGGCTTCCAGGCGTTCAAGGGCGAAAGCAGCGAGATGATCATGGAGGAGCGCCCCGAGCGCGGTCCGAACGGCGAGGATCCGACTAGCCTGCATATGCAGAACTTCCTCGCGGCCTGCCGCTCGCGAAAGCGGGAAGATCTCCACGACGAACTCAGCAACGCGGTTCTAAGCGCATCCATGTGCCACCTGGCGAACATCAGTTACCGGGTGGGCCGGATGCTAACACTGACAGAGGGTCCGAAGTTCGGTTCCGACGCTGCGGCGAATGCGTTGATCACCCGCGACTACCGAAAACCCTACGTGGTTTAGGGACTTCCGGAAGAGGTTGCACTTCCGGCTTTTCCACGTTCTGACACAAAAATAGCCGGGGCCGCGTCTCCGTGAGCGGCCCCGGCGTGGCAGGCTGATTTTAGCTAGGCAGCCTGCGCGTTTACGGAACCTTCTGCCAGGCTGGACAGCTTCTCGTCGGCTGCCTTTTCTTCTTCCAGAGTTTTGTGAAGCAGCTTTGCTGCATCCGCGTACCCCAGGAGTTTGGCCCAGGCACATAAGGCTCCGTATGACGCGATCTCATAGTGCTCGACCTTTTGCGCCGAAGCGATGAGAGCCGCATCGCGCACCCCATCCTCACCGGCTTCGGCGAGGGTTTCCGATCCTTCTTTGAGGATTCCCTGAATACCGGTGCATTTCTTGCCCTGGTGCTTTGCGCCCAGCAGATCAAAGACGTTCTCGATACGGACCACGTGGCCCTTGGTTTGTTCGAGATGGTCTTGGATGCCGGTTCGCAATCCAGGGTTCGAGGCTTTCTTCGCCAATTTCGGCAGCTCTTTTACGAGTTGCTTCTCGGCGTCATACATGTCTTTCAATTCGGTGAGGAAGAGTTCCTCGAGATTGTTTGTTTTGGCTGCCGGCATAACGTTCCTGTCCTTCCTAAGGCCCAGAGCCTCGTGTTCTTTGAGAATTGTGAGCGCGGCGACTCTGTCGTTCCGATTGAGCCGCGCTAGAGCTGGTTAGTTCGGCAATAACTGGTCTTCGATTACCTTTGCGGTTATCGAGGCAGGACCACCGAAAATTATGACCGTGTAGAGCTTGCCCGGATCCAGACGAACTTCCTTAATGTTGTGCAGGTTCTTCTTGCTTCCGGCGATTCGGAGGTCCAGTTCCATGGTGCCCGGGTCCACTTCCTTGTAGCTGGTGGCGCTATCGAAGTCCACACCAGAGAGCAGCGCCTCTTTGGAGTTCACCGGATAGACGTCCACTTTGTTTAAACCCGCCGCTGCGTGGACCACGCGGATCTTCGCCTTTCCGGCAGCGGGACGGCTCAAGTCGTCGTCGAGGACTTTCAGCGAATACTTACCGTCTTTGTCCGAGATGGCGAGAACACTATAGTGCATGCCGGCTGTCGGGCTTTCGCTGTTCTTCACTAAGGGATCGACCAGATTGCCTCCCGAGTTCAGCAGCTTGAAATCGTGACGTTCGCTAGGGATCTGGGTGTAGGCCGATGCTGAGTTGGCGGGCACCGCCGGGAACGGCCTCATTTCACCAAACGCAAGGTCCTTCGGGGCAGCAGTGGCATTGATAAACCTGACGAGGGCCTGATTTGCGCTCTTTGCCACCGTACCGGCGGGCGTGGTTGCCGCAGTCCCAGCTCCTTCGCTCTTTGCAGGCTCTGTGGTGGGCTTGTCGCAGCCCGCGAGCATGACGAACGCAGTGAGGCAGGCGGCCGGAATCGTCGATTGTCGATGAGTCATATGTTTCCCCGTTTTCTTGGTGTGTTTATTTGCTGTTCGAGATGACGGTCGAAGATCGCAAAAAGGCTCTGGTGGCACCATCGGCACTTCGCTGAATTTGCCGGCCGCAGTCCGTTCGCGCCATCCGCGTTGAAGGCAGTTGAACCTTGCACGGTCTTCGTTGAGCACGTTTCAGACCTAATGCCCGGAGCGGAGAAAAGAGGGTGTGGGTCAAGGATCAAACCGGGAGCGCGCGCAAACAATGCAGCCCGGTGGAAGGAATTTGCCGGGAGCAGGAACGGATGGTATGCAGATTGGCGCAGTTCGGGTAGGGCTCTGGTGGGTGAAGTTGGAGTTGAGAGGTTAGTGGCAGGTGTGAGGCGTTAGGCGGCGTCCTTTTGGGAGGTATTTTGGGTTGGTTGGGGGCGATCCCCGCCCTGACGGGCGGGCTTAAGGCCGGGTGCTGTGGGGTGGTGCGAAACGAAGCCAGAATTTGCGGCAGGTTGTTGATTTTGCGAGCGGGGCGCTGGTTGCACTTGCCTTACACGCTCTTCGAGGGTGTGCATGTCGCGCTCGA
>JBDTTK010000240.1:0-6516 GCA_039930685.1 Bryobacteraceae bacterium
CGCAACATCCGCCTCGCTCTGCGGTTCACGTTCTAGTCGAAGACCGAAGCAGTAAGCGAGAGGGGGCCGGGAAACCGGCCCCCTTTTTGCGTCTTCAGAGGTCTCGCTCGTCGGGATTAGCGGTGCCTCGCGGCGCTGGCTACTCGCGGCTGCCCAAAGTGGCGAAGCCAAACGACCTGTTCCACGCCCTCGCGTGGACGCCGCTTGCCAGCGACCCCGGCGGGTCGCTACGAGGCGCGACCGTAAGGTCGCGCTCCAAACCTGTTGAATGCTGGAAAGAACCCCGACCGTTAGGGAGGGGACTCTACGTGCCGATCACGACATGTCCCGGCTGCCCAAAGTAGCGAAGCCAAACGACCTGGCCCCCGCCCGCCGGTCTGGAATCCTCGCTGTCCATGCGAACGTCGCGTCAGATGGAGGTCGGTAAGCGAACGCGGGAGCCGCTTTCTGCGGTCTGTGACGGATTGACGTGGCTTCGTTTCGAACCAAAGCATTTCAGCGATTTCGGAGCCTAGGCGCGACCGTAAGGCCGCGCGTCCTGCTGGCGTATCGGCGATCGCTGTGCCTGTGAGTTCGCGCGTGCCGGGCCTGCGGCACCCTGAAAATCCGCGTGGGGCCCAACATTCTTTACGCGCTTATCAGGGTCTGGCTTCGTTTTGCGAACAGCGCCACTCGATCTGGTCGCTTCGCAGACTGCCTTGATCGGGGTGGCTTCGTTTCGCGGCGCTGGCCAGCGACCCCGGCGACTGGCGGGTCGCTACGAGGCGCGACCGTAAGGTCGCGCTCCAACCTGTTGAATGCTGATAAGAACCCCCGACCGTTAGGGAGGGGACTTTAGGAGTGCCTTCCGGGCTGGCGCGGTGCACATACCCTGAGTCAGAAGGAGGGCGGTCTTTATGACCTCTGAAAATTATCTAGCCGAATCATTACAAAGCGGTTAGCGAAGAATGGCTTCGTTCTGCACGCGCGTCGGTCCGCAGATTCTGGCTTCGTTTCTCGCTTCACGTTGCCGAAGGGGCGGGCTTCCCTACTGCACCGTCGCGAAGCTGACTTTGCTATCGACCGCCGCGCGCTGGAAATCGGAGTTCCGCACGGAAATGCCGATCTTGCGCGCGTACAGGAACAGCGCCCGGACCTTGAACTCGCCGCCGTAGTTCACCGGGAACCAGAGCCCCTCGTCGAACTTCTGATACGTGATCTTGAAGCCGAGCTGCTGGACATCCGTACCAAGCGCCGTCTTCACCCACAACGGAATCTTGGCCGCTAAGCGCGTCGTGATGAGCACCGGCTGAAATTCCGCCCGGTGCACCAGGACTTCGCCGGCCCAGCTTCCCTTGTCGCCGTCATCGTCGATCACCGAATGCTTGGTCCTCGGCTCGAACGTGATTCGATAAACCGGGAATCCGCGGTACTCCTCACTGCCTTCGAGCTTGAAGATGTACTTGCGCTGTTCGGCTCCACGCAGCGGGAAGAGGTCGTGCGCGATGCCATCCTTATTGTGGTTGTCACTACCGAAGTCCTCGGCGAAACCGTGGGCAATAGCCGCGTCGATGTCGAGGTTCTTGTGCTCCCAGCCGGACTCTGAGAATTCAATCGTCTTCTTGCCCTCGACGAGCTTGCCGGAGAAGCTGGTCTGCTCGCGCCGAACGCCGTCGGCTGTCGGTGTGACGATGAAGTCGCTGACCTCCTCGCGCGCCAGCTTGCCATTCGTCCGGTTCAGGCGGACCAGCACGTTTTGGTTGAAGACAAACGCAGTCCGCATCTGCTGGGCGCGATCCTGATTCTCGGCGACGCGCGCCATGATGGAGTCGGCGGTCTCCGCGGCCTGGACGCCCGGCGGGCCGATCAGCAGCAACGCCGCCAGCGCGGCGATCATTTGCCCCTCCGCTCCACCTTGATACGGACCGAATCGGGAATCCCGAATTTGCCCGCCAGCTTGGCGATGCCGTCCATGTCAATGAGGCCCTCGAAGCTGACCACCGTCAGCTCTCTTGGTTCCGCCACGATGACCACGGCTCCTGAGACGTTCTTGCCGTCCTGGCGCAGATACACGTCCGCATTGTCGTCCCGCCGGTTGCGCACTTCGACCAGCTTGCTCCAGCCCGGATCGCGGAGCTGATTCCGGATGGCATCCACATCGCCGATGGAGTAGTCGCCGTCGCGGTCGAACTGGAAATTGCGGACCGAAATGCGCTTCAGTCCCGCGACGAGTTTGCGAATATCCCGCTGATCCGCGTCATCGTCCGACAGGAAGCGGCTCGCGAGCTGCAGGAGCGATGCATCGAGCGAGATCGTCACATTGCCGGACGCCTTCGCCTTCAGCCGGTCGAGGCTCTCCAGATGCACCGATTGACCAAAGACTGGAACGAGCAATGCGGAACTGAGCAGCGCCGCACGAATCCAATTGCAAATCACCGTTGTACCTCTCTAACAAGTTCCTGAATCTTCTCGAGTTTGCCCGAGGTCAGCGCGAGCGCCTGCAGCAATTGCGCCTTGGCGGCCTCGCCTTCCTGCCGCTCCTTGCGCTGCTCAATCCCTAATGCGAGAAGAAGCAGGGAGGCGGCCAGCGGCGCCGCGATCCATTGCCGCCAGTTGGACCAGACCCCGCGCCGCCGCGACTGCATTTGCGCGGCCGCCAGGACGCGCGCGGCGAATTCGGGCGACGGTGGTTTGCGCTCGAGAGCGCGTTCGAGTTGACGTTCAATGTCCATGTTGCGAATCCTGTTGGTTGTCGTCGATTGCCTCGCCGGTGGCCTCTCCGACCCGCTTGCGCATCGAAGCGAGCGATCGCTGCAGGTGGCTCTTGACCGTCGCGAGAGGCATGTCGAGCATGCCTGCGATCTCCATAGGATCGAGACCCTCCTGATAACGCAGGATCACGATCATTCGGGCGGTCTCGCCGAGCTTGCCGAGCAACTGCTCCACGTACCGCTTAAGCGCCGGGTCCTCGCCCTGCGTCCATATGAAGGGTTCAGCCGCCTCTTCAAAGCTGACGTGGGCGCGAACCTTGGTCCGCCGGGCCTGATCGATACAGCGCCGGCTGGTCACTTTCCGTAACCAATACACCATATGCTGATGCGATTGGATGCTGTCCATGTTCCGGTACAACTCCAGGAACACTTCCTGCGCCAAATCTTCCGCAACAGCACGGTCCCGGAGGAAATGAACGGCCAAGCTGAACACCATGGATTGGTGGCCGCGAATGACGGCCTCAAAATCGATGGTGCGATCGGCGATATTCACAACGGGTCGCGCAACAGTGGTGGCCGCACTCATCTTCAAGTACAGGATACGCACCAGCAGCAGGATCGAATGCAGCGGTCTTCCGTTTTGACCTTACTGCATATCGATTTTAGGCATACGCCACGCTACGGATGGTATATCCCCTGAGCATATTACCTACCTCAGGCGAATAGATGGCGTAGGTGTTTTCCCACAAAACAAAAGAGTTGCGTGGACACACCACTTGTGGCATCTTTATTCAGTGGCCGGATGTGGCCGGACGTGGACGAAAGATCAACTTAGGTGGCTGCGGACTCCAAAACGCTCTCGCAGGAAGCCCCTCTCGGCTTCTTTGACGGACGCGTGGACGAGAAGGGCCGCGGAAAGCTGCCAGGGGAAGTCAGGCGATATGCGGTTGGGCCCCATTCACCTGGGGAACCTGATCCGGTCTTATTTGTAACGAGTTTGGACGGCCGCACCATTAAACTCTACCCGATTCCGGTGTGGCGGGATATAGAAAACGTGCTGGAAAACGAGACGGAATTCGCCGCCGCCGCCCAGCAGACCCTCTTGCTGGCCAAGAAGTACGGCGCATCGTCCACGGTGGACTCGTCGAACCGCTTTCTTATTTCGACCCTGTTGCGTCGGAAGTTGGAGCTCTCGGGAGAGGGCGCAAGCGTATTTTACGACTGCTCGAAAGGGTACGTCACGGTATACAGCCAGAAGCTGCTCGACCAGCAGCTCAAGACGGCGGAAGAGAACGCCGACGACAATCTGCAATTGTTGTCGAAGCGGGGGATCAGGTAGCAGCCATGTATGGAGCACTATCCCGTTCTACTTCGCGAGAGTTTGGATTGGCTGGCGATCCGGCCCGATTCGACGTTGCTCGACGCGACCTGCGGATTGGGGAATCATTCGGGCGCGATGGCCGCGGCGGCGTCCGCGGGTTTGGTGATCTCGAACGATCGGGATGCGGACTCGATCGAGAAGGCCCAGGCGAATATCGCGGCGCGGCATGGAGCGGAAACGCTCGCGCGCATCAAGTTTCATCACGGACCGTTTTCGCGGCTGAAGGAATCGCTGGCCGCGGCGGGCGTGACCCAGGTAGACGGGCTGCTGGCGGACCTCGGCGTGAGCCGCTATCAGCTGACGGAGGGAGAGCGTGGTTTCTCGCTCAACTCCGACGGGCCTTTGGATATGAGGATGGACCGGACGCAATCGCTGACGGCATCCGAGATTGTCAATTACGAAGCCGAGAAGGCACTTGCCGACTTGATCTATCAACTCGGCGAAGAGAGGAGGAGCCGCCAAATAGCCAGAGCAATCGTTCGGGCGCGGCCAATACTGAGCACTCTTCACTTGGCCAAGGTGATAGAGACGGCCGCGCCACGGACGGGCAAACTGCATCCGGCGACGCTGACATTTATGGCGTTGCGGTTAGCGGTCAACGAGGAGCAGGAAGAGCTGGACGCGCTACTCGAAGTGGCTCCCAGCCTAGTGAAGCCGGGCGGGCGGATCGTGATCATCGCGTTCATGTCGCTCGAGGACCGGAAAGTAAAGCAAAGTTTTCAAAGCCTTGCCCGTGAGGGGCGAGCGCGGCTGCTGACCAAACATGTGGTGCGGCCCAGCGAAGAAGAAATTCGGGTGAATCCGGCGTCGAGAAGCGCGAGGCTTCGGGCTCTCGAAGTGACCGGGGATGAAGGGTAAGCAGGGGAAACCGGCGGATACAAAAACATGGCAACACTGGCGACACTTTATAACCGGTTCGTGACGGCACGCAGCGAAGACCGCGGCCGCGCGGAGATCATGCGCGAACAGGCGATCGCAGACTATCGTCTGCCGGCCGTGCCGTTTGAGGACGTGTATTGGTTCGTGAAGCGAGTAAACAACAGCCAGGTGATGCGTGCGGCCGATCCGGCGGCGCGCAGCGTGTGCTGGCGTTTGCTGGGTGGAACGGGGCTCGTGGTGCTCGCGCTAACGGCCGTGCTGCTGCCGAGCGTCTCGAATCTTTTTGCCGGATTTCAGTACCAGTCGCTCGTTCAGGAGAAGCAGCGCCTCGATATTGAACGCGCGTCGCTCGAGCTCCAATTGGCCGACGCGACGTCGCCCGCCAAAGTCCAATCCATGGCGGCGCAGCGCGGCTTTGGACCGCCGACGGCGGACAAGGTCGTTTATCTCGACGTCAAGACCGACGGATCGTTGTCGGCGAAGAATACTCGGTGATCCTAATGGTTGGCGTCGAACTGGTATCCCATGGCTGGCAGTACACGATGCTCACCGAGCGCGGCGAGCTCAGTGAAGAGTCGGCCGCACGCAGCCTGGAGTCGCTCCGCGAGCGCTTTTCCATTCTTCCGCCAACAGTCATCGCATTGGGTGGAGATGCGCGCGCGTTTCGCGTAGGAACCATGCTGACGCAGATGGGGCACACGGTCTTCTTCGCCGGCGAGTTGGCTCCGGAATTGAGGCCCGCGCTGCTTCCGCTGGTCGAGCAGTTGGTCAAGCATAGCCTGCACCTCGATGTACCCGCCGGCACTCTCACCCATCGGGATGTGGTGTTCCGGCCCGTTCCGAACGGCCACGCATCCATGACGTTTCTCGTTTCGCTCGAAGGCCCCGATCACGCTCCGGTCGCCGGACGTGCGTTGTATTTCGTCGGACCGGTGAAGTCGGCGGACGAGATTACCGGCTTGTTGGACGCCAGCGAGTCGCGCGCGGCGGGCTCCTGGACCCTGGCGCTCGGCTTGTTCCGCCTGTGGACGATGGGCGAACTTCCCATGGGGAAGGCTGCGGTCGCCGCGGCGTAGAAAAGAAATTCGCGAGGATCGCTCGGCGATTCCCGATGCAGTGCCACAGGCTTGGAGCCTCTGGTTTGGTTTCCCCTCCCCCGGGTTTGGAGTCAGTATGGTCGACGCGCAATCCGCCAATCGTCTTCGCTTCCTCATTGGCGCGCTGGTGCTATGGGCGGCAGCGATCTTTGGCCGGCTCGTATATTTGCAGATTGGACAACACGACGTTCTCAGCCGGGAAGGCTTACGCCAGCAGTCCCGGTTGCGGAAGGTAAAGCCGGAACGCGGCGCCTTGAAGGATCGCGAGGGCAAAGCCCTGGCAATGAGCCTTCCGGTCGAATCGGTGTGTCTGAATCCCAGGCGGGTTCCAGATTTCGATGTGGCGGCCGGAATCCTGTCCGGCGTGCTGGGCATCGATCGCAAGACACTCCTTAAGAACTTGCAGGAAGAAGGCGACGACGGCAGTGGCTTCCTCTGGGTGAAGCGCCGCGTCACCCATGAAGAGGCC
>JBDTTK010000241.1:0-6512 GCA_039930685.1 Bryobacteraceae bacterium
CTCCGGGTTGAAGGGCTGACGGAGGAACCGTCGAATGTTGTTTACGTTCCCCACAGTCAGAACTCGTGGAACACGCTGGCGTTCGAGGTCCGCACCCAAGGGGATCCGAACGCGATGATCGCTTCCGTCCGCCGCGAAATCTGGAATCTGGATCCGAAGTTAGCGATTTCGGGAATCAAGACGATGGACCAGATCATGAACGAAGAACTGGCGCGGCCGCGCTTCAGTATGTTTCTGCTCGGGCTGTTCGCGGTGGTGGCGCTGCTGCTTGCCGCGGTCGGGATCTACGGCGTGATGGCGTACTCGGTCGCACAGAGGACGCGTGAGATCGGCATTCGAATGGCACTCGGCGCGAGCCGCGGGGCTGTGCTGCGAATGGTCGGGCTCCGCGGAGCTGTATTGGCCACTGTCGGAGTGGTCCTCGGGACCGTCGGAGCGCTCGCGCTTACACGGTTGATGCGAGGCCTCTTGTTTGGGGTCAGCCCCGTGGACCCGGCGACCTTCGTCACGGTATGCGTGGTCTTGAGTGCAGTGACGATCCTCGCGTGTTATCTGCCGGTGCGCCGTGCGACCCGAATCGACCCGGTGAACACGCTGCGGTACGAGTAGGCTAGCCGCGGAGGAGGCCGAGCGCGCCGCCGCCGTCCGCCGAACGGGGTACTTTGACTTCGGCGGATTCGGGAACCGAGTCGCCTTCGCCCGGAGCGAGAAACATGTTCATCTCGACGCCGTGCTGTTTCGTGTACAGCTCGTGATAGCGGCCCCGCGCGGCGAACAATTCTTCGTGCGTACCGCGCTCCTCGACGAGGCCGCGCTCGATCACCAGGATCTGGTCCGCGCGGCGAATCGTGGATAGGCGGTGAGCGATGACGAAGGTGGTCCGGCCTTGCATCAGGAACTTCAGGCCCTCTTGAATCAGCGCCTCGGATTCCGAGTCGAGGCTGGACGTAGCTTCGTCGAGAATAAGAATCCGCGGGTCCGCGAGGATGGCCCGCGCGATCGAGACGCGCTGGCGCTGTCCGCCGGAGAGTTTCACGCCGCGTTCGCCGACGATGGTGTCGTAGCCTTTTTCAAAGCCCTCGGCGAATTCGTCGACGCGAGCGATCTTGCAGGCCTTCATGATGTCTTCTTCGGTCGCGGCCGGACGCGCGAAGGCGATGTTCTCGCGGATCGTGCCGTCGAACAGAAAGGTTTCCTGGAGCACGACGCCGAGTTGCGTGCGGAAGCTCGACAGCTTCACCGTGGACAAATCGAAGCCGTCCACTTTGATTACACCCTCGGTCGGTACGTGGAACGCACAAATCAGGCTGATAATCGTCGATTTGCCGGATCCCGAGGAACCAACGAGCGCGGTCACGGTGCCAGGCGCGGATGAGAACGTCACGCCGTGGAGGACTTCCTTGTCTTTTTCATAGGCGAAGCGCACGTCGTCAAACTCGAGAAGGCCCTCAATCGGGGGCAGGGTATTGACGCGCTTTGGATCTTCGTCCTCGGGCCGCTCGCGAAGGACTTCCCGCGTGCGTTCGAGTCCGGCGAAGGCTTCGGTGAGCTGGGTCCCGATGCTGACGATCTGGACGACCGGCGCGATGAGAAACGCAAGCATGGCGGTGAACGTGAAGAAATCGCCGAGTGTGAGGGTTCCGGCGATGATCTGTTTGGCGCCGATGTACATGACAATCGCGCCGACCACGCCCATCAGAACCGTTGCCGACAGGCTCATGAACGATACGGCGGTGAGTGATTGCAGAACGTTGTCGAGCAGCCGCTTGACGCCGCCGCCGAATACTTCTTCCTCGCGCTTTTCGGCATGATAGCCCTTAATAACGCGGACGCCGCCCAGCGTTTCCGTGAGGCGGCCGGTGACTTCGGCGGTAATTTTGCCGCGCTCGCGGAAGATCGGCCGGATCGAGACGAAGGCCTTTTGCAGGACGAAAATGAACACCAGGACGAAGCTGAGCGCCAAACCCGTCATCAGCGCGCTGATGCGAAACAGGATGATGAGCGCGAGCACGGCGGTGAGCAGCCCGCCAACGAATTCGACCAGTCCGGTGCCGACCAGATTGCGGACACCTTCGACGTCGCTCATGATGCGCGAGACCAACGTGCCGCTCTTGTTCGAGTCGTAGTAGCCGACCGAAAGGCGTCCGATGTGCGCCTGTACCTTTTGCCTCAGCTCGGCGATCAGGCGCTGCGCGGATTTCGACAGGAGCTGAGTGAGGGTGAAAGAAGTAATGCCTTGAATGACCGTCGCGATCGCCACCACGCCGACAAGAGGTCCGAGTAGATCGAACTGCTTCTTGCCAATGACGTTGTCGACCAGGTACTTGGTGGAAACCGGCAGCACCAGACCGCTTACGCGGTTGATGGCCATGAGGACAAGACCCATGATCAGGATGCCGCGGCGGGGGCGAATCATTTCCCGCAGATCCGGCCACAGTTCCTTGAGGCGCTCCGACTGAGGTTTTTTCACTTTGGGCGCGGGCAGGACGGCAGTCGACATGGTTACCAGTTTAGCCGCCCGTTTGAAAAGAGGCTTCCCGAAACCAGCAAACGCCATGCTGCGACCGGTGAACGGCGAATCCGGGGCGGTTTCCGCCACGAGGCGCACTTGCGGCGGCATCCGTTAGGATAGGAGTAAAGCGTGATCCGGGCTCTTTCTTTTCTCTTGTCGCTCGCCGCGCTGGCGCAAAGTCCGGCGCGCCTTGAGTACAAGTGCACGGACGACGACATCCATGAGCTTGGCCTTTCGTGTACGACCGAAGAGCCGTGTCCCGTGTTTCTTGAACTAACCTCGGTGGCCCAGGCCGGCGCGAGGCTGATCGTGGTGGGTAATTTCCATACCAGTTCGCAGACTCTCCACACGGTCCTGCTAGCAAGCGAGGACGGTGGCCGGACCTTTACCGAACCGCATCCGCGGTTGCGCGCTGCGGTACTCGAGCAGATTCAGTTCGTCGACCTTGAAACCGGCTGGATCTCGGGACACAACCTGCTGCCGCTGCCGCGCGATCCGTTCGTCCTGCTGACCACTGACGGCGGTAAGACGTTTCGACAACGACCGTTGTCCGATGAATCGCGAAATGGCGCGACCGAGCAATTCTGGTTCGATTCAAAGCGCCATGGCCGATTCGTCGTGAACCGGGGGGCGAAATACGAGTTGTGGGAGTCGGAGACCGGGGGCGAGAGTTGGTCGCTCGGCGAGGTGAAATCGACTGCGATTCCGCTGCCGCGCGAGCAGACGCCATCGCTGCGGTTGCGCGCAGACAAGACGACATTCCGGATCGAGCGGCGCGGGGGCGACGCATGGGAATTGGTTGCGTCCTTCCTACTGCGGACCGGCGACTGCCGTCCGCCCGAACCGGAAGAACCGAAGGAAAAGCCGCCGGAGCCAGAGCCCGCAAAGATCAAGCCCCCCGGACCGCCCCGCCGATGAAGATTCTGGTCCGCGCCACAAACTGGATCGGCGATGCCGTGATGAGCCTGCCCGCCCTCCGCGCGTTGCGCGAGGCGCGTCCGGACGCGCACATCGCGATCTTGGCGCGTCCGTGGGTTGCGGATGTCTACGCGCGCGAGCGCTTTTGCGATCAATTGCTGCCCTATTCAGCGCCGAAAGGCTGGCAGGATCTTCCGGCGCGTCTCCGCATTGGCCGCGAACTGCGTAGCCATAACTTCGATGTCGCGATCCTGCTGCCGAACTCCTTCGATTCCGCGTTCACGCCGTGGCTGGCGGGAATTCCGGAGCGAATCGGTTACGCGCGCGACTGGCGCGCACTGATGCTGACCCGCCCGATTGAGCGCCCCAAGGCCGGAGAAATTCCACGGCACGAGCGCTACTACTACCTCGAACTGTTGTTACGAGCGGGGATCATCGACCGCGTGCCGGACTCTCCCGAGATCCGGCTCGACGGCGCGGCGGAAGCGGCGCAGGAAGGATTGTCGAAGTTCGCCTCTCTGAATCTCGGAGACACCGTCATCGGAGTTTCGCCCGGCGCCGCGTACGGCACTGCCAAGCGCTGGCTGCCCGAGCGGTTTGCCGAATCGGCGCTGCTGCTGGCCGAAAAGCTGGACGGGAGCGTCGCGCTATTCGGTTCGAAGGACGAGCATGCGCTGTGCGAAGAGATCGGCTCTCGCATTGCAGCAGGCGGTACGCGTGTCCACAATTTCGCCGGACAGACTTCGCTGGGGCAGTACATTTCTCTGGCCGCCGCGTGCCGCGCCTATCTGACCAACGACTCTGGCGCGATGCACATCGCATCGGCGCTGGGCGTTCCAACGGTGGCCGTATTTGGCGCGACGGACCATGTCGGCACCGGTCCGACGGGAGCGAATGCGGCGATCGTGCGCGAACAGGTCGAGTGCTCGCCATGCCTTAAGCGCGAGTGCCCAATCGACCATCGGTGCATGACGCGCGTCAGTGCGGCGCGGGTGGCGGAGACGGCGCTCACCTTGCTGAAGTAACGAAACTTGCTCCAGTCATCCGCAGTTGGTCCAATAAAAAGAGTGGATACCCGCAGCAAAATTATTTCGGCCGCCGATGCGACGCCGTTTCTCAACGCCGACTCCGTGATCGTCCGCGGAACGTTCGACCCTCTGCTCGCCTCGCACGCCGCGGATCTGACCGCCGCTGCACGGCCCGGCCAGAATCTCGTGGTCGTGATCGAAGCGGGCAGCGGCCCGATATTGCCGGTCCGCGCGCGGGCGGAACTGGTCGCCGGCGTCCGGGCCGTTGATTATGTGGTTCCGCTCGAGGCCGGAGAGTCGGTGGCCGCGCCCGCCAAGGATCTGGTTGCGGTCCACGAAGAGCGCCTCAACGACCTCATTGAACACGTCCGCCGCCGCGCCGAGTAACCGCGCCGAATGCCCGGTCCCCGCATCCTGGTCGTCCGTCTCAGTTCGATGGGCGACGTGATTCACACTCTGCCGGCTGCCGCCAGCCTCAAGCACAGCCTTCCGCATTCGCATCTCACGTGGGTAGTCAATCCCCGCTGGAGGCCGCTGCTCGAAGGCAATCCGTTTATCGACGAGATCGTCGAGTTCAACCGCCGGTCGCTAACCTCGATCCTGGCTGCGAGGCGGCGCCTGCGCGAAAGGCGATATGACCTTGCAGTGGATTTTCAGGGCCTGATCCAGTCGGCGATGGTTGCGGCTGCGGCGCGCCCTGAAAAGCTAATTGGATTCGGTGCCGCTCACTTGAAGGAGAAGCCCGCTGCGCTTTTCTATTCGGCGACGGCGGATCCTCGATCGAAGCATGTCGTCGATTGGAATCTGGAACTGGCCGCGGCGGCGGGCGCGACCAATCCGGTCCGTAGCTTTCCGCTACCGGAGGGTGTGCCCGAAGGAAGCCTGCCGGCGGGACGGTTCGTACTTACGAGTCCGCTTGCGGGGTGGGCCTCGAAGCAATGGCCGACGGCCAACCTCATCGAGTTGGCGAAGCGGCTCGAAAGCGAATTGGGCGTACCGCTGATTCTGAACGGAGCGCCCTCTAACGAAGCCGAATTGCGCGCATCCGGAACCCGAGTGCATCTCTCTGGAATTCCGGGACTGATTGACGCGACACGACGCGCGGCCGCCGTGCTGGGCGTGGACTCGGGTCCGCTGCATTTGGCGGCCGCGTTGGGTAAGCCCGGGGTGGCGTTGTTCGGTCCGACGGATCCGGAGCGCAATGGTCCGTATGGCGGGTCGATCGCCACGCTCCGTACGGCGGGCGCTGAGACGACGTACAAGCGCGACCGAGAGATCGCCGCCAGCATGCGCGCACTGACGGTCGACCAGGTTTTCGCGGCGCTTGCGGCTCAACTTGCCAAGTCCGGCGGCGGATCGCGTGACGAGGCCGTATCATGATTGGTTGCGCTTGACGCGGCTAACGAACGAAACGCGATGACCTTTCCCAAGCCCTACGCCGACGCCGTCGCGCGCCTACGCGTTCCTTCCGGATTCCTGCTGGTCGCGGCGTTCGGCTGGCTGGCGCATCCGACCCGCGAGAGTCTTAGCATCGGACTTCCGATCTCACTGCTGGGCCTGGCGATTCGGGCCTGGGCGGCGGGGCACCTGGAGAAGAACCAGCAACTGGCCGAAGCAGGTCCGTATGCGTACGTGCGAAATCCGCTGTACGTCGGGACGCTAATCGTGGCCGTCGGCCTCGCGGTGGCAGCGAATCGGTGGGAACTGGGCGTTCTGTTCGCTGCGGTGTTCTTCCTCGTGTACCTGCCGGTGATCCAGAACGAGGAGCAGCACCTGCGCAAACTGTTTCCTTCGTACGACGAGTACGCCACGCGGGTGCCCGCCCTGGTTCCCCGCCTGACGCCTTCCGCGCGTCTCGACCGGCGGTTCCGGTGGTCGCAGTATTTGAAGAACGAAGAATTCCAGGCGAGTCTTGGATTGCTCGCGGGAGCCGCCTGGCTCGTCTGGCGGGCGTTTTAGGCGGCTACGCCTTCTGGGTCTTCGGCAGCTTCTGCGTGGCAAATCCGACAATCGCGCCGACGATCGCGCCGGGGATCATCAGATTGACGTAGTAA
>JBDTTK010000242.1:0-6509 GCA_039930685.1 Bryobacteraceae bacterium
GAACGCCGGCAAGTCCACACTGATCTCGCGCATTTCGGCGGCAAAGCCCAAGATCGCCAATTATCCATTCACGACGCTTGAGCCGAATCTCGGCGTAGTCAGCATCGACGAAGACCACTCGTTCGTGGTCGCCGATATTCCGGGTCTCATCGAGGGCGCTCACGAAGGCCACGGTCTCGGTATCCAATTTCTACGCCACGTCGAGCGTACGCGCCTTCTGGTCCATCTCGTCGATGTCAGCGAGATGAGCGGACGCGAGCCGATCGACGATTTCAAGATCGTCATGAACGAGCTCGAAAGCTTCAGCGAAGACCTGATCGCCAAGCCCATGATTCTCGTCGCAACCAAGATCGACGTCGCCCAGGACGAGAAACGCGTGAAGTCCCTCGAGCGCCTCGCCAAACGCAAGAAGCTGCCGTTTTTCAAGATTTCCGCCGTCACCGGCGAAGGCATCGAAAAGGTTAAGCGGGCGATGGCGAACGCGGTGCTGCCTGCCGAACCATCCGAGTGACCCGCGTCACTTACGCCGTCCCTAATAGGAATTCAATATGATGAAACGGATCGCTCTCTTTTTCGCGGTACTGGCCATTGCCGCGGCGCAGAACTCAGTCGACGGCAGCCTCACCGTCGGCGGCAAACTCACGAAGCTCACGCAGGCATACGCGTTTGCGGCCCAGGGCTTCTTCGACAAGGATAAGAACGACACCATCGTCCTCCTCACCAACCTTCCTCTTACGGAGGCGCAGGTGCGGGATGAGTTTGCGTTGCGGCGGCTCGCTCGCGAGGGAAAGATGTGCTTTGTGCGTGAGACGATCAATCCCGCCGGCCAGATCATCAACTTCAGCGTGGGTCATACGGCCTTCCGCATGTCCCCCTCTGGCGGATCCACCGATCATCTTTTCAAAGGCAAGCAAGATGGCAAGATTATCAGCGGCAAGGTCTACACGAGTCGCTCCCAAAAATCGTTCGAAGACGTGAAGTACGAGTACTCGGCGACCTTCAAGGCGAACATCCTTCCCCGGAAGTAGGTCCTCTTCGTTGTAAACTGGGGCGAACACCCGGCGAATGCAGGACATCCAGGAACAACTCGCCGCCCTCCGCCAGCGAATCGCCCGCATCGACAGGAGATACGGAAGTCCGCCAGTTCCTCGGCCCAACGCTTTTCCTCCTACCGCCTATGAAGGCGACCTGCCGGTGATCGAAACCGTTCCGGGTGTCGAGGTGGAAACCGAATTTGGCCGCCATTTCGAGATGGAGCGCTCCTGGGAAGCGCACAAGGCGCACGGCTCCGCCGACATTGGAGCGCTTTGCGAGCTTCCTCACGACTTGCTGCACGCCATCTCCAACGGACTAATTCCGTCAGCGCCTCCGGAGACCTGGGCCTTTCTCGATACCGAAACTACGGGACTCGCCGGCGGATCCGGAACCTACGCGTTCCTCGTGGGCGTCGGGCGGATCACCCGCGAGGGCTTTCACGTCCGGCAGTTCTTCATGCGCGACTACGGCGAAGAAGCCAGCATGCTGACGGCGCTCACGAAATATCTGGAGCAGTTCCAGGTCCTCATCACCTACAACGGCCGCACCTACGATCAGCCGCTGCTCGAAACGCGCTACCGCATGTCGAGGCAGCGTCCGCCGTTCGCGCGTCTCGAACATCTCGATTTGCTTTTCGGCGCGCGCCGGCTTTGGAAGCTGCGCTTTGAAAGCTGCCGCCTTGTGGAACTCGAAAACCAAATCCTCGGCGTCGAGCGGTACGGGGACATTCCCGGCGCGATGATACCGTACGTTTACTTCGAGTACCTGCGCCGGAAAGAGGCCGCGCGTTTGCAGCCCGTCTTCTATCACAACGCGATGGACATCCTGACGCTTGGCTGCCTGACGGGCATCGTACCGTGGGCGTTCCATGAGCCGGAGCGCGTGAACCTTAGGCATGGCGCCGAGATGGTCGGATTGGGCCGCTGGCTCCGTCAGGCGGAACAGTACGACGCCGCGCTGACGCTCTTCCGGAAAGGCATCGACGCCGGCCTGCACGACGAACTTCTGTTCCGCACCATGTGGGATGTCGCCGCGCTGGAGAAGAAGCTGGAGCGAATGAATGGCGCCATTGCGGCATTCACGGATCTCGTCGCCTCGCCGAATCCCTATCGGGTCCGCGCCTATGAGGAACTCGCCAAGCACTACGAACACGGCGAGAAGAGCTACGCGATGGCGCTTGAGATGACGCGGTGCGCGTTGGCGATCGAGGACACCGCGGACCTCAGAAAGCGCGAACTTCGCCTCCTCAAGCGATCGACCGTCCGGCGGACCGCGCGTCTAGTCTGACGCGCGCTGCGGTTCGTGGGCGCGCAGCAACCGCGCGGTGCCGGCAAGCTGGAACGGGGCGTCCGCGCGAAAGACTTCGCCGGCTGTGAATGGCGCGCCATCGATCCTGCCGCATCCTTCGAGCACGATCCACAATTCCGCCGGAGCCGGTTCGATCAACTCGCCGGGGCCGGATAATCGTACCTCCCGCACAGTAAAGTGCGGACAAACGATCGGGAAGAGTTGCGATGCGGACGTATGCCGTGCGAGTCGGCTCACCGCGACGCCCTTGTCGAGATGCAACTCCCGGGGACGCCCGTAATCGTAAAGGCGGTAGGTGATGTCGGAGTGCTGCTGGATTTCACAGAGCGTGAGCCCGCCACCGATCGCGTGAATTGTACCTGCCGGAACGAAATAAGTGGCCCCCGGTTTGACGTCGATCCAATTCAGCAGTTGTTCGATCTCGCCGCTGAGCGAAGCCTCGCGCAGTCTTTCCGCGGTAAGCGTCTCGCGAAGGCCCAAGGCGATCCGCGCGCCGGGCTTGGCTTCGAGGATGTGCCACATCTCGGTCTTTCCGCGCGATTGCTCGTGCTCACGGGCGTAGGGATCATCCGGATGGACCTGCACGGACAAACTTGCTGTCGTGAAAACGAACTTGACCAGCAGTGGGTGCTGCGGATCGTCGAACCAAACCTCGCCGATCGTCTTTTGCTGCTGCGGGTACAAAGGCGAAAGATCCGTAGTACCCCATACCCGCTCGACAAAGCGCGGCTCTAGCCGCTGAACTGCGGCCGCCATTACGACTGCGCCGCGATGAACTTGTGCAGCCGGTCAAGGCCCTTCTCGAGTTGCTCCATCGAAGTCGCGTAAGAGATCCGAATGTGCTCGGATGTGCCGAAGGCTTCCCCAGGCACCACGGCCACATACGCGTCCGTCAACAGCTTATCCGCGAACTGCATCGAGTTTTCGATCGCGCCTTTGCGGAACGCGCAACTGATATTCGGGTAGGCGTAGAACGCGCCTTGCGGTTCCGTGATCGTGACGCCGGGAATCTGGCGGAGCCGCCCGACTACGAAATCCCGTCGAATCCTGTATTCAGCGAGCATAGCGGCGACCGAATCCTGCGGACCGGTCAGCGCCTCGAGTGCTGCCTTCTGCGTGATCGATGTGGGATTCGACGTAGAGTGGCTCTGGAGTTTCAGAATTCCACCCGCCACCGCCGCCGGCGCCAGCACGAAGCCCATGCGCCAACCAGTCATCGCGTAGGTCTTCGAAAGCGAACCAGCCACGACGACGTTTTCCTTGGCGCCAGGCAGCGATGCGACCGAGAACGGCGTTCCGCCGTACAGGAAGCGGTGATAGCACTCGTCGGTCATCAGCCAGATACCGTGCTTCAGAGTGAGCGCGTGAATGCGCGCGAATTCTTCCGGGGACAGCACTCCGCCCGAGGGATTCGAAGGCGAATTGATGATCAACATCTTCGTCTTCGGCGTGATGTGCGCCTCCAGCATCGCGGCTGTCACCGCGAATCCGTCCTCTTCCTTCCCTTCGACGAACACGCACTTCGCGCCCGCATAGTTGACGACGTCTTTGTACGTTACCCAGTACGGAACGGGAATGACGCACTCATCGCCCGGATCAAGCAGCGCCTGCGTCAAATTGAAAATCGCGTGCTTTCCGCCGACGGTGACTACGCACTCTTTCAATTCGTAACTGGTGCCGTAGTCCTTGGTGTGACGTCCGCAGATCGCCTTGCGGAGTTCATCCGTTCCGCCCGCGTTCGTGTACTTGGTGAAGTTATTGTGGATCGCGTCAATCGCAGCGTCCTTGATGTTCTCGGGCGTGGGGAAATCCGGCTCGCCCGCACCGAGGTCGACCACGTCGACTCCCTGGCGGCGAAGCTTGTCGGCTTCCGCCATCACTTTCATGGTGGACGAAACGCTGATCGTCGAGATGCGTTCGGCAAGGGCAAGCGAGGTTTGCGTCATATGTTGTTCTCCGGCAGCCGGACCGTGGGTCCGCTGCTCGTCAACCGCAACGGCACACGGGCCGGCGCGAAGGTTACTTTGCCAGGCGCTCCATGCGCCGGACCACGGTTTCGGGTACGAGACCGTCGATGTTGCCGCCAAGCCGGAAGACTTCCTTCACCAGCTTGGAGCTGACGAAGGAATGTTCCGCATTCGCCAGCAAAAATACCGTATCGATCGAGGGCGCAAGACGCCGGTTCATCAGCGCCATCTCCCTCTCATATTCATAATCCGCAACGGCCCGCAGACCACGGATCATCATGGTTGCGCCGCGCTTGGTCGCGTAGTCCACCAATAGGCCATCGAAGCTGTCGACTTCGACGTTGGTCCACTGCAGGATCGCTTCGCGGATCATCTCCGCGCGCTCCTCGACAGAGAAGAGCGGGCTCTTCGATTCATTGCGCAAAATGGCCACGATCAGGCGGTCCGCAAGAAGGGAACCGCGCGCGATCAAATCCAGGTGGCCGTTGGTCAGCGGATCGAAAGAACCGGCGAGAATGGCGACCAAAGGGGGCTGCTCCTGGGGTAGTTGCGCTAATTCTTCAGTCTATCAGTTCGAATCCGGCCTGCGATTCAGTGCCGGTCGTTGCGAAAGACTTCGCCCTCTTTCATCACGAAGAACACCCGCTCCGTCACGCGAACATCGGAAATCGGATTCCCCGGAACCGCCACGATGTCGGCAATCTTGCCCTGCTCCAGCATCCCGAGGCGATCGCCGAGCCCGAACAGTTCCGCGTCTACCGACGTGCCCGCGCGCAGCGCGTCGATCGGCTTCACGCCGTACCGCACTAGCTCGCCGAACTCCTCCGCGGCGCGCGGATACGCGTACACCGACGTGTCCGTGCCGAGCCCGATCTTCACGTTCCGCGCCACCGCATTGCGGACCGCGTTCTCGATTCCCGCCATCGCCGCTTCCGCTTTCGATTTCATCGCCGGCGGCAAATACATTCCGGCGTGGATCCGCTCGCGGAGCCCCTTGATCGCCATCAGCGTCGGCACCAGCACCGTGCCACGCTGCTTCATCATGTCGAGCGCCTCGTTGTCGAGGAAGCTGCCGTGCTCGATCGAATCGATCCCTGCGCGGATCGCCCGTTTGGCGCCTTCCGCGCCGTGCGCGTGCGCCGCCGCCTTCTTCTTCAAGGCATGCGCCTCGTCGACCAGTGCGTTCAATTCCTCCTGCGTCAATTGCGGCGTGTCGACTTCGTCGGTCGGTGAGAGAACACCGCCGGTCGCGCAGGTCTTGATCACATCCGCGCCATACTTCACGGCATACCGGACCGCTTTGCGGAACTCATATGGCCCGTCCGCTGCGCCATCCGGAATTCCGGACTCGCGTCCGAAAAGATTGAAGCGAAAGCCTGCTAAGTTATCGCAGTGACCTCCCGTGGTCCCGATCGCGTTGACCGCGACCAGCATGCGCGGACCGACGATCAGCTTGCGGTTGATCGCGTTCCGAATGCCGACATCCATGAAATCTGCGGCGCCGACATCGCGCACGGTGGTAAATCCGGAAAGCAGTGTCGCCTTGACGTCCGGCAGCCGGCGGAGAGTTTTCTCCGCCACGGTCAACTTCAATCCATCCAGTTCGGTTTGGTTGAAGTCCACCGGATACTCGAACGTCAGATGCGTGTGGGCGTCCATGAATCCCGGCATCAAGGTGGCATCGCCGAGGTCGATGACGTTGGCGTTCGGCGGAACCGCGATGCTGCTTCCGACGGCCTGGATTCGGTCACCCTGCACCAGAATCATCGCGGGAGAAATCAGCGTCTCACTCTTTCCATCAAAGAGGCGAGCTGCTTTGAGGACCACCGGCCGAACGGGCGCTTGCCCGAATAACACCGCAGTGAACAAAAGGGTTGCGAGGTAGCGCATGGCTCTCGATTATACGGCGTCGGTGGGCCGCCGCTCGGATTCGCACCGCGGATCGCCTAGTATGTAGTCTTGCGTCCGATCCACAGATGGCTGCTCGCGGGGCTTCTGGCCGCCGTGTTTCTGCTGCCTGGGCTGGCTATCATCCCGCGCCTTGGCATCGAGGTCGACGAGGCGCTGCTGGGCAACGGAATCTACGATGGCGGCGCACCCTGGTACGCATGGCACATCGCAGGCGCGGAAATCCCGGTGATGATCCTCACCTACGTCGGCGCGCTGAAAACCTGGATATTCAATCTCATTTTCGCGATC
>JBDTTK010000243.1:0-6477 GCA_039930685.1 Bryobacteraceae bacterium
GACCGCCAGTTCCAGTGGGTTGTACCGCAGCAGTTCGGCTTCGCTTATGTTTTCTCCGAAGGCGTGGCCGCCGTCCAGGCCTCCAACCGCGCCTGGACCTACATCGACAAGCAGGGCACGCAACTCATCGAACCTCGCTTCGAGTTGGCCTACTCATTCTCCGATGGCGTCGCCGCGGCTCTCATTGGTGCGGATTACCGCTACGTCTTCCTCGATCGCTCACTGAAAGAGATTGCTTCCGCTCCCGCCGGGGTGATCTACGTCGGCCAATTCTCCGGAGGCCTCATTCCGGCACAACTCGGCAGCGTCCAGCGCCTGAGCGACGGTCGCCTTTACCCGGTCGGCAGCCAGAATCAGCGTGGCTTCCTCGATCCAACCGGTAAGTGGGCAATCGCGCCCCAATTCGCCGCCGCGGCGAACTTCTCCGAAGGCCTCGCGGCGGTTCAGGCCGGGGACAAATGGGGCTACATCCGTCCCGACGGAACCTTCGCCATCCCATCCCGCTTCGATACCGCGGAGCCTTTCGAGGACGGCCTTGCGCTCGTCAGCGTGGGCGGCCGCTATGCCGTCATCCAGCCCGACGGCCACCCCATTTGGAACGGCTAGAGATTACTTTCAGCGTTCCTGAAGATCTCGCTGCGGCTTGCCGGATCGAACCCCGACTGTCAGGGAAGGTACCTGCAGACCCTACTTCGTCTCGACCTTGATCACGAAGTACGTGACCTGCTTGCCCCCATCAACCAGCATGTGATGCGCCACCTTGGCCGGAATGTGCACCACATCCCCGGCTGAGACTTTGTGTTTCTCGCCGCCGTCGATCGACGCGGCGCGCTGCTCGCCGGGCGCCGTGACTTTGCCGTTCTTCAGCTTGCCCCCAATCACCAGCGTGGCTTCTCCGGTCTCGATGACAAAGAGGTCCGTCCACATGTCGTGGACCTCGGCTTCGCCGGTTCCTTCGCGATGAGCAATCATCGCGTAATGGTTGCCGAAATCGTTGATCTTCTCGCTGGCGACCTTTTGCGGAGACAGCTTGGCGGCAAGCTTCTGCTGGTAAGCCTTCAGGTCGCCGGACTTCCAGATGACGACTCCCGGCGCGTCGGCGGCGGAAGCCGCGGCAAGGGGCGCAAGGCAAAGCGCGATCTTCGTGAGCATGTTCATGATGGATCCTTTTGCGGGTGGTGAGTAAGCGAGGATTATAGCGCGATGACCGGCGCGGCTTCCGGAATTCGGCGAATGTCCTAACGCACTTCCGCGATCGCGATCCCGCTTTCACCCGCAACCGAGTACAGCAGATACGTCTTTCCGCCTTCGCGGTAAATCGCCGGATCGCGCAACTGCCTCACGCGCCCCGGCGCCGGACCCGCCTTCGATGGCGCCAACGGTAAATCCGCGCCTTCCCAGGGCTTCTCGGGCTTCAGCACTACCGTGCCCGCCGACGGCTTCCACTGTTTCCAATCGCCCGTCATGCGCAGCGTTGACACCATGATGCTTTCCGGATTGTCGCCAATGCGCGAATAATAGATGGTCAGAACGTCGCCGTCGATCTTGATGGCGCTGTGACGCGCCCGTTGTCCTTCCGGCATAGGGAACAGGTTCTGCCCCTCCTCGAACTCGCCGACGCCGTCAGTTGAACGATGCAGGATGCCCCCGTTTGAGATCGCATAGTAAGCGCCGTCCCGCCGAAACACGCGGAAGTACGCTTCTCCCAGAATCGTCGGGGAGGCCGTGAAGTGCACGCCGTCCTTCGACACAGCCAGAAAGCTTTTCTGGCCCTTGGCGGTCTTCGAAGGTCCGTGAAAGTACATGCGGATCTCGCGCTTTCCCTCGTCGACGTGGACATCGGGCGACGCGATGTGGCCCTTGCACGCCGTGTCGGCGAGCGCCAGCACGCTAGGTTGGTGGACCTTCCACGGCCCCGCCAGATGGTCGGCGTATGCCAGCCGGATGCTGGTCCCCCGATGGCCCGCGAAGTAGAGGTAGTATCGTCCCAACGGGTGCTCCAGCCACTTCGGAGCCAGCGCCAGCGAAGGCCCGTTGATGTCGTCTCCCACGGTAGGCATGTCCGGCCGGATGATCGGATTCTGCGGGAAACGAACTGCTTCGGCGCCGTAAGCAAGCAGACTGGTGAACAAAAGGACTGTGAGAATTCGCATTGCGCTTGCCAGCTTAACAAGACCCCGCCCGTCAGCGTAAGCCACTCGCAGGAGCCACTCGCAGGAGAGGACTCGTTGCGCGCCTCTTCCTAACTTTGGGTCTGTTGATTTGGTTGATACAATCGCGACGCGTCATACACTTTGGATACTGTGATCCGGATCGTCGAGAGCTCCGTGATCCTGGAATAGAATGAAGCCTTCTAAGGGGTGGATTACGGGGTTCGGAAGTCACAGCATCGCTCTCGCGTTGCTTGCCGTCGGCGTGGCGGTGGGCGCGGGCAGCGCGCAGGTTTCGCCGATCGATCCCGGCAAGCCCATCGAGCGGTCGATTCAGGGCGGGGAGAGCCACGCTTACACAATCCGCATCGAAAGCGATCAATACCTTTGGCTCACGGCGGAACCGCGAAACCTACGGCTGTCGGTCGCGCTGCAAGGTCCTGACGCCAGGACTTTGGTCGACACAGAGGCGATTTCGGCGAAAAGCCTGTCCGAAGTATTTTGGGTCGCCGCCGCTCCCGGCGAGTACCGGATCGTTGTACGCGCGGTCGGCAACCAAGCCGCCGGCAGTTACAATCTGCAACTGCGTTCGCTTCGCCCGCCCTCGCCGGAAGACCGCGCACGCGCGAATGCGTTTGGCGTCACTGCCGAAGCAACCGAACTATTGGAAAGCCGGACGACGACCGCCGATTCCATGCAGATCGCCGTTCGGAAATACCAGGAAGCCATCGGTCTCTGGGAGTCGGCGGGAGACGCGCAATGGAAGGCATTCGCGGAACATCAGCTCGGCGGCGCGTACTTGACGCTCCAGAAATTGCCACTCGCGCGCGATTTGCTCCTGTCCGCTTTGCCCAATCGCCGCGCCACAGGCGATCCGCGATTGATCGCACTGACGCTGAGCACGCTCGCCGCTGTGTATAACGATCTTGGGGAGTATCGCCAGGCGCTCCGCGTTGCCGAGGAAGCGCTTCCCCTTCGCCGCGCGGCTGGAGATCGCCGCGGCGAAGCCAACACGCTCAACAATCTCGCCTTCACGCACGTTCGCCTGAACGAGCGCGCCCGGGCGATCGATTTGCATCTCGATGCTCTCGCGATCCGCCGCGAAATTGGCGATCAGCAGGGAGCCACGCTCGCGCTCGGTAATCTGGCGACTCTCTACCGCTACATGGGCTTTGCCGAAAAGGCGCTGGAGATGAGCGTGGAACAACTGTCGATTGCGCGCGCGCTCGGCGACGCGCGCCGCGAGGCGGACGCGCTGGGAGGATTGGGCGAGTCCTACTACATGCTCGGTGAAATCAAGAAAGCCCAGGATTATTGGCTCCAGGCGCAACCGGCATATCAAAAGGCCGGCGATGCGTTTGGCGTCGCAATGTCGCTGAGCAGCCTTGGAGCTGCGAGCGCGAATCTCAAGAACTACAAAGCGGCAGCGGAATACTACGCGCAGTCGCTCGAGTTGCGCCGCGCCGCTTCGAATAAGTCAGGCGAGATCTCCTCGAGCCTCGGACTCTGTTTCGTGCTGTCAAGCACCGGCGACGTCGCCCGGGCTAGTGAGTATGGCGAACAGGCTTTAGGAATCGCGCGCAAGATTGACTCGAAGCAGGGAATCGGAAGGTCGCAGCGCTGCCTTGCCGAGCTCGATCAGAAGGCCGGCCGATGGAGCCAGGCTCGTGATCGCCTCGTAGAATCCGCCGATATTTTCCGGGCCAACGGATCCACCGTCGATTTGTCGCTTACGCTCGCCGCTCTCGCAACACTAGAAGCGCATGGCGAAAATTTGAAACAGGCGCTGGCCGTCGCCAAACAGGCGCAGGAACTCGTCGAATGGGAGCGTGTTGGACTGACGGCCGACCTGCGCGCTTCCTTGCGCGCGTCGCGATCGGAGGTGTACGCGCTCGAAGTCGATGTTCTGATGCGAATGCACGCCGCCGCACCGAGCGGAGGATTCGCCGCGCGCGCCCTTGAGGCCCAGGAAAGATCGCGCGCTCGAAGCCTGATCGAAGCGGTTACGGATTCGCGGTTCGATCTTCGGCGGGAGTTGACCCCCGAACAAAGCACCCGCGAGGCGGCCATTCAAAACCGCATCGGCGTCATCCAGAAGCAACTCCTCGGGGACACGTCTGCGAACCCTGCCGCAACCCGCGAGAAGAAGCGGCAATTGGCTGCCGCCGAACGAGAGGTGGAACTGCTCCAGGTCGAGTTCCGGCAGGCGACCGTCGATCGTTTCGCCGAGGGACAATACGCGGCCGCACTCAGCCCGGATCGCATTCGGCGCCAGTTGCTCGGTGACGGGGCAACACTGATCGAATACGCGCTCGGCGAAAAACGCTCCTACGTTTGGGCGCTCACCGCCTCGGGCCTGATCAGCGCCACGCTTCCGCCACGGGAAGAAATCGAGAAGCAGGTGGCCGCCTACCGCCAACAGATGTCGCAGCCTGTTTCGTCATTGACGATCTCGTCCTCTCCGTCGAGGATCGATTCGCTCAGCCGCCGGCTGTACAACGTCCTCGTGAAACCGATCGAGAAATCCATGGCGGCAAGTCAGAGGTTGATCGTCGTACCGGACGGTGCTCTCGCCTACCTGCCCTTTGAAACGTTGACGGCGGCACGCCCGCTGATTGAGCGATTCGCGATTTCGTACGCTCCCTCAGCCTCGGCTTTGGCCGGACTCCGCGAACGCGCCGTCGGGGCCCCGCAACGGCTCATGTCGCTAATGGCCTTCGCGGACCCGGTTTACGCGGCGGCGGGCTCGGCGGGCGTTCCGGAAGGGCGTGGTCTCGCGTTCACGCGCCTGCCGAATACGCGGACGGAAGTGACGTCGATCGGCTCCCTGTTCCAACCGGCGGACCGCAAGATCTACCTCGGCAAAGATGCTACCGAGCGGCAGATGAAGGCGCAGGACATCAGTAGCGTCCGCTTCCTTCATCTCGCGGCGCATGGCTACGTCGACGAGGATCAGCCGGCTCACAGCGGCATCGTTTTGTCGCAGGCCACGGAATCCGGCGAGGATGGGGTTCTCCGCGTGCCGGAGATCATGCGGCTCCGCTTGCGCGCCGATATGGTGACGCTTTCGGCTTGCCAGACCGCGCTGGGCCGCGTGGTGGGCGGAGAGGGCGTGATGGGGCTCAGCCGCGCCTTCCTGTTCGCCGGGGCCCAAAGCGTCGTCGTCAGCCTCTGGAATGTGAATGACTCGGCGACCGCCGAACTGATGTCCGCCTTCTATCGCAACCTGAAAAACGGATCCTCGCGCGATGAGGCTTTGCGGCAAGCCAAACTTTCGCTGCTCAAAGGAAGCCAAAAGCTCTGGCGTCACCCGTTTTATTGGGCGCCGTTCATTTTCGTCGGTGACACGGCCATGGCCGAACGGAAATAGCGGGCTCGGGAACCGAGGGATGTCTGAGATGGACATGGTTCCCCCCTAACTTTTCTTTAAAAACTTGCATTCGCCAGCCCCTTTCGTGCGTATTGGTCCTATTGAGACGAACCATCGCTATCCTCGCCGGAGCCGCCTTCGCCGCTTCCCTTACCCCCGCCCAGGAGCCCGCCCCGATCCGCGTCGACGTCCGCCTTATCAATATCTCGTTCAGCGTCCGGGATGAAAAAGGCAATTTCGTCCGCGACCTCACCAAGGACGACTTCGAGGTCTTCGACGACGGCGCTCCGCAAAAGATCGCCTTCTTCGCCCGCGCCTCTGACCTTCCGTTGAACCTCGGCATCGTCGCCGACATGAGCGGCAGCCAACAGCATTTCGTAAAGCAACACGAGCACGACGTGAAGACGTTCCTCAAGGAAACCCTCGGACCGCGCGACCAGGCCTTCGTCCTCGGCTTCGGCAACCACCTGCGGCTGATCAGCGACTTCTCGCCCTCGGCCGCCTACCTCATGGATCGCTTCCAGCAATTTTCACCGCGCCACAAGGAGTACGGCGATCTGCCCGAGATTGCGCCGCGCGAAATCCGCGTCTCCGGAACAGCTTTCTACGACGCCATCTACCATGCGATTCGCGGAAAACTCGCGCCGGTTACGGCCGGTCGCCGCGCGCTGCTGATCTTCAGCGACGGCGAGGACAACTCGAGCGCCCATCACATGCTCGACGCGATCGAAGCGGCGCAGCGCGAAAACGTTGTCCTCTACGGAATCCGATATACGGAGGCACGCCACGGTATCCTGACGGCGCGCAACAAATACGGCACCAGCGTCATGTCGAGGCTTTCGCTCGAAACCGGCGGCAACACCTTCGACGCGGAGGCCGGTGATCTAAAGGCGTCTTTCCGCGAAATCGGCGACCAGCTTCGCTCCTCCTACGAACTCGCCTATCACGCGTCGCAGC
>JBDTTK010000244.1:0-6470 GCA_039930685.1 Bryobacteraceae bacterium
CGCGTGGTCGTGATGGCGACGAAATCCGGGTCCGAGAAGAACGCGACGATTTTTGCCCGCTACTGGGTGGAAGCGCTGCGCGATCCCTCGGCCGATGCCGACAAGAACGAAGTGATCACAGCGCTCGAGGCGTTCAAGTTCGCCGAGCAGAAGACAGTGAAGTTCTACGAATCGCAGAATCGCATCGCTACCGAGCATGCCCAGATGGAGGACACGGGGAAGGGCGAGGCAGTACGAACTCCGTCGCCCGCCAACGGCCAGGGCCTGCTTGCCGGACGTTTTCCGGTTCTGAAGTTGGGCGCCGAACAGGCCAAATCCATGACGCCGGAGCGCCAGCAACTGCTGAAGCGAAAAGAAGAACTCGAATTGGCTGTGGATCAACTCAAATATCAGAAGGCCGCAACGCCGACCGGCGAGTACCGCTCGCGGATGAACGGGCTCCTGCTCGAACTCGCGAAGGTCCAGGCGGAGTTGGACAAGTAACACCATGAAGGCAGTACACACAGTCCGGCGATTCGGCGGCGTTGCATTCCTACTCGCCGGGCTTGCCCTGCTGCGTGTAGAACTGCCGGCGGCGGAAACGCCGGAGTCCTGTCGCGCGCTCGAGCGGCACGGCCGCGCCGCCGAAGCCGGAAAATGCTTCGCGGTGCTGGCCGCGATGAAGGATCCGTATTACGGCGCGGAAGGCCTGTGGGGCATCCACGATTACAAGACGGCAAACGACAGCTTTCGCGCCGCGGTCGCCTCCAAGCCCAAGGATCCGCACATCCGCGTCCGCTGGGGCCTGATGTTTCTCGAACGGTTCCAGAAGGCGGACGCGGCGGCCCTCTTCGAAGAGGCTCTCGCGATCCAGAAGGACTATCCGCCCGCGCTGCTTGGAATGGCAAAGGTGGCGGCGGGCGGCTTCGAGAAGAAGGCGGTCGAGTTCGCCGAGCAGGCTCTCAAGGCCGATCCTAAGCTGGTCGAAGCGCAGGAATTGCTGGCTCGGCTTGCGCTCGAAGATTCGAAGCCTGACAAGGCCGCTGACGAAGCCCAAAAGGCCCTCAAAATTTCACCCGAGGCTCTTGACGCAATGGCGGTTCTCGCGTCCATCGACTGGCTCAATGACAAGGAGTCGCCCTGGATCGGCAAGATCCTCGCGATCAACCCGATCTACGGCGAAGCCTATGCGACGGGCGCGCACTTCTTCGACATCAACCGGCGCTATGAGGAATCGATCAAGGCGTACCGCAAGGCGCTCGAATTGGATCCGCAACTGTGGGAAGCGAAATCCGAACTCGGAATTAGCCTGATGCGGCTGGGGCAGGAGAAGGAAGCGCGCGTCCAGCTCGAAGCCTGCTACGAAAGCGGATTCCGGCCCGCGTTGGTCGTCAACACGCTGCGGCTGCTCGATTCGTACAAGAATTTCACGACCTACCGTACACCGCGGACCATCCTCCGCGTTCACAAGAAGGAAGACGAGTTGCTGAAGCTCTACTTCCAGCCTGAACTCGAACTTGCCATTGCGACATACGAGAAGAAGTACAAGGTGAAGCTGAACGCGCCGGTCCAACTCGAGGTCTACCCCGACCACGAGGACTTCGCCGTGCGCACGCTGGGCATGCCCGGCCTCGGCGCGCTTGGCGTGACGTTCGGAACAGTGGTCGCCATGGATTCGCCGGCCGCCCGCAAACCGGGTCAATGGCATTGGGCGAGCACCATGTGGCATGAACTCAGCCACGTCTACGTCTTGACCGCAACTCATCACCGCGTGCCGCGCTGGTTTACCGAAGGCCTGGCGGTGCACGAAGAGACTGCGATCCATCCGGATTGGGGCGATCGCCTCGACGCCGTCAGCATCGACGCGATCAAAAAGAAGAAGCTGCTGCCGGTGGCCGATCTCGATCGCGGTTTCGTCCGGCCGGATTACCCGTTGCAGGTCCAGGTTTCCTACTTCCAAGCCGGACGAATTTGCGACTACATCAATCAGAAATGGGGCTGGGACAAACTGCTCGGCATGATGAACGACTACGGCGACCGCAAGCAGACGCCGGAAGTCATCCAGCACAACCTGGGCATCACCGCCGCCGAGTTCGACAAGGAATTTCTGGCGTGGCTCGGCGTGCAAACCAAGAAGACCGTCGACAGCTTCGACGCCTGGAAATCCGGTCTCAAGGTGCTTGCCGAAGCCGCCAAGAACAAGCAGTGGGACGACGTCCTGAAGCAGTCCGGTTATCTGCGCGACCTCTACCCGGACTACGTCGAAGCCGGGAACATTTACGAATTCGCCGCCGACGCCTATCTGGCGAAAGGCGACAAAGCCAACGCCACGAAAGAACTCGCCTCCTATAGTAAGATCGGAGGTCGCAATCCTGCGACTCTGAAGAAGCTCGCCGCGCTCCAGGTTGAGGCCGGGCAAAAGAAGGAGGCGGCGGCCACGCTCGAGCGGCTGAACTATATCTATCCTCTGGACGAGGATCTCCACAAGCGCCTTGGGGCGCTGGCGGAGGAATTAGGCCGTCCGATGGAAGCGGTGCGCGAATTCCGCGCCGTTGTCGCCTGGAAACCCACTGACGTTGCCGGCGCGCATTTCCAATTGGCGCAGGCCCTCAAGTTGGCAAAGAAAACCGATGAAGCGCGGGACGAAGTCTTGCTCGCGCTCGAGGCTGCGCCGGGCTTCAAGCCGGCGCAGCATCTGCTTTTGGAACTTAGCGGGAGCAAACCTTAATCACTACTATGTCCGCAATCACATCCACTTCCCCAGCGATGGACTCCGCCGAACTCAAGGACCGGATCGCGCGGTTCCAGCAAGTCCAACAGGACATGGTCACGCAAGTCCGTAGAGTGATCGTCGGCCAGGAGGAGGTGCTGGAGCAGTTAATGATCGCGTTGTTCGTCGGCGGCCATTGCCTGATCACCGGACTTCCCGGCACGGCGAAGACGCTACTCGTCCGGACCATCGCGCAGACGCTTGGCCTCAAGTTCCGGCGCATCCAATTCACGCCCGACCTGATGCCGACCGATATGACCGGCACCGACATCATTGAAGAGGAGCCTGGAACGGGACGCCGCACCTGGACGTTCGTGCCCGGTCCGATCTTCACGAACGTCCTGCTGGCGGACGAAATCAATCGTACGCCGCCGAAGACGCAGTCCGCGCTGCTCGAAGCGATGCAGGAGTTCTCCTGCACGGTGCGCGGCAATATCTATCAGATCGACCGGCCGTTCTTCGTGCTCGCGACGCAGAACCCGATCGAGCTCGAAGGTACATATCCGCTGCCCGAAGCCCAGCTCGACCGCTTCCTGTTCAACACGCTGCTGGATTACCTGCCGGCCGATCAGGAAATGCAGGTGCTCGGCCTGACGACCACCACGCAGTTCGCGGAAGCGACTCCGGTGACCTCGGCGCCCGAGATCATCAGCTTTCAGCAATTGGTCCGCATGGTGCCGATCGCCGATTCGGTGGCGCGGTATGCCGTGGACCTTGTCCGCGCGACGCGTTCGACGGATCCGACCGCCCCGGACTTCGTGAAGAAGTACGTCAACTTCGGCGCCAGCGTCCGAGGCGTGCAGTTCCTGGTATTAGCCGCCAAAGCCCGGGCGTTGATGAAGCGCCGCTATCACGTGACCTACGACGACATTGCGAGCCTGCTGCGCCCGGTGTTGCGGCATCGCATCCTGCTGAACTTCCAGGCGGAGTCCGACAGGCAGTCGCCGGACGACATCCTGAAGAAGCTTCTTGAAATGAAGCCGGCGCCGAGAGAATAGGTTCTTCGAAGGCAACTACAACACAGTGCTGCAGCGTTATCTCCAACCCGACGTCCTCGCGGGCATTTCCGGTCTGGAACTGGTCGCGAAGACGGTGGTCGATGGATTCCTTTCCGGACTCCATCGGTCGCCCACGTTCGGGTTCAGCCAGGAGTTCGCGGAGTATCGCGCCTACTATCCGGGAGACGACCTGCGGCACGTGGACTGGAATGTGTTCGCCCGGTCCGAGCGCATGTACCTGAAGCGCTACAAGGGCGAAACCAATTGCCAGACGACCTTCATGCTCGATGCGAGCGCATCGATGCAGTTCGGTTCGCAGGCCGTCACCAAGATCGCGTACGCGAAGTACCTTGTGGCGGCGCTTGCCTACATGGCGGTCGGGCAACGGGACGCGACGGGACTCTGCGTGTTCGATGACGACGTCCGTGGCTGGGTCCAGCCGTCGACGCGGCAAGGGCAGCTCCACCGGATTCTGAATACGCTCGACAAGGCCGAACCCGGAAAGCGGACCTCGTTCGCCAAACCGTTCGTCCACGTGCGCGAATTCCTGCACCGGCGCGGACTGCTGGTGATCGTTTCCGATTTGTGGGAGAACCCCGAAACCATCGTCAAGGTGATGGAGCCGATGCGCCATCACGGGAATGAAGTGGTGGTCTTCCATCTCCTCGATCCGCAGGAGTTGCGGCCCTCGTTCAAGGATCCGGTGCTGCTCGAGGACATGGAATCCGGCGACACGCTCGAAGTGACCCCGCAATACGCCGCCACGGAGTATCGCCAAAAGATCGACGCGCACTGCGAAGAAATGGCCAGTACGCTGCGCGGCGCGGGACTCGACTACACGCTGGTCGACACCTCGCGTCCTCTCGATGAGGCGTTGCGGGGCTACCTGGCCGCGAGAAAGGGGAGGATGTAGCGTCCGCACGCGCATCTCGAAAACGAAATGGGTTTTCTTTCTCCCTGGTTTCTCGGCGGTTTGCTCGCGGTGGGCCTTCCACTGTGGATGCACCTGCTGAAACAGCACAAGACGATTCCGCAGCTCTTCAGTTCGCTGATGTTCTTCGAGAAGCGGACGCAGAGCTCGGTGAAGCATCGCCGACTGCGCTATCTCGCGCTGCTGGCGCTCCGGTTGGCGCTCATCATACTGCTTGCGCTGTTGTTTGCGAACCCCTTCTACAGGCGGACCCTGGCGGCCGGGGAAGGAAATCAGGCCGCCGTAATCGTGGTCGATCACAGCTTCAGCATGCGCGCCGGAGATCGTCTTGAGAAAGCGAAACAGCAGGCGCTGGCTGCGATTCGCGGTCTGGCTCCCGGCCGGCCGGCGCGCATTCTGGCGCTCGGCAGCACGGTCGAAGCGCTGACGCAGGTAAGCTCCGACAAAGGCGAACTGGGAGCGGCCGTCGAGTCCATTCAGCCGGGCGACGGGCGCGGATCGTATGGCGAACTCGTGAAGACGCTCAAATCGCTGGCTGCCTCCGGACCGCTCGAAGTGCGGTTCTTTACCGACTTGCAGCGGTCGGCGATGCCGCCGTCGTTTACCGATCTGCGCATGCCCGACAACTCGAAGCTCATTCTGCAAAGCGTAGGTAACGAAACCGCGCCGAACTGGGCCGTCGAGAATGTCGCCGCTCCGCGCCATATTTACGACCCCAAGAAGGCACGCGTCCAGGTGACGATCGCGGGCTACGGAACGCCCGCCGCGAAGAAAACCGTCTCGCTCGTATTGAACGGCAAGCCGCTCGCTACGAAAACCGTCGACGTTCCCGCCGGCGGACGCGCCACGGCCGAATTCCTGGGGATCGATGCGCCCTACGGATTCAACAAGGGCGAAGTCACAGTCGACGGCAACGACGCGCTGGCCGCCGACGACCGGTTCCTGTTTTCCTCCGAACGCGGCGATCCCCGGAAGGCGCTGCTAATTCACGACGGGCGGCAAGCCAGATCCGCCGTCTACGTCCGTGCCGCGATCGATGCATCGTCTGAGGCGGCGTTCCAGATCGAGTCGCTCACCGACGATCAGGCCGCCAATGCCGACCTGTCGAAGTTCGCATGGATCCTGCTCGCGGACCTGGCTGCGCCTCCGCCGGCCCTCGATCGAAACCTGCTCGCGTTCGTAAAGCGCGGAGGCGGCGTGCTGATTACGATGGGTCCTGGCTCGGCTTCACGCCCGCGCACCCTGCTTGCCGACGATCCGATCGACGGCTCCCGGTATGCGGCACGGGAAGGCGACCTCTTTCAAACCGCCGGCGAGATCGATACCGGGCATCCGGCGCTGCGCAAAGTAGGAAAGTTCGAGGGTGTCAAGTTCTATCAGTCGGTTCGCGTGCGGCCGGAACACTCGCGCGTGCTTGCCAAGATGGCGGACCAGTCGGCGCTGCTGCTTGAGCGCAAGATCGGCGAAGGGCGCGTCCTCACGCTAACTTCGTCGCTCGACAACATCTCGAACGACTTTCCGCTTCATGCGAGCTTTGTGCCGTTCATGGAGCAATCCGCCAATTATCTTGCCGGCCTCGAAGAACAGTCGGGGACCATCGTGGTGGGCAGTTTCGTCGAATTGCGGTCCGACAAGTCGCAGGCGGCCGCGGCGGAAGTCACCGGACCGGACGGCAAGCGGGTTCTCAGCCTGCAGGAGGCGACGACGGCGCCGAATTTCCAGGTTAGGGAAGAAGGCTTTTACGAACTGAAGCGGCCGAACGGCCGTCAGGAATTGATCGCGGTCCGCGCGG
>JBDTTK010000245.1:0-6393 GCA_039930685.1 Bryobacteraceae bacterium
CAGGCTGGCGAGGACTCGCATGCGTTCAGTTTCGCACGCAAAAGAGAACGGGCCTGATTGGCTCCGGCCCGTTCGCCAAGTCGTTCTGTGCAGATCAATCTCCGCCGGGCGGAGGCGGCGGGGGTGGAGGAGGCGGTGGCGGCGGCGGGGGTGGATCGACGCCCTTGGTGTCGCCAGGAAGCCCCGGGCCTTTCGATCCGCCGGGCAGCTTAACGCCGCTGCCGCGGGATTGCAAGGTGCTGATGCCATCCATGACGGCGCGCAAGACGCCCTTCATGATCGCGCCCTTATTGAAGACGCTGGCCGTCAAAGGTTCTGTTTTGGTGACGCGGACGCTTTCGCCGGCGGTCAGGGTACGCGCGTCGCCTCTCGGCAACAGCGCATGCTGCACATCGACGATGCCCTCTTCGACTTCCACCAGCGTCGCTTCGTCGTCGTCATCGACGGTGATGTCGAACGTGGTTCCACGAACCGAGATGACGGCGGTTGGCGTCAGGACGCGATTGGGATTCGGCTGATTGCCGAATCGTTGAATATGAATGCGAACTCGGCCAACGAGGACATCCAGGAGGTCCTTCCAGTTGGGCGGGTTCTTGCGGAAGACGACGTAGGAGTTCGGGTATACCTCGAACGTGCTGCCGTCGGAAACCTGGAACAGGGCGTGTCCGTCAGGTCCTGTGACGATGACCTGCTTAACAAGGACGGAGTCGCCGACGCTGAGCGCCCAAGGCTGGTTGTCCTTGAGGACGTTGACCTGGCCCGACTGGGTGATGACTTTGGCGGCGTACAGGCCCGCGTCGGGAGTCATTTGCGCCAGGCACACTCCGACCGTTGCTGCCAGCAAGGGCAGAGCCAGCGCCAACCTCCGAAGCGCGGTGCGCATAAACCTCAGTCTACCGGTACCCCCGGCGAATAACACAGCTTAGCATCAAATCGGCGGAATCGCCTACCAGCAACAGAGCTCCGGCGGCGGAACTTCGAGTTCCACGGGACGACTTCGTAAAGACCGAAAATTGCAGTGCAATCGGGGGTCCGGTTGAGAAACCACGACGCGAGCGGCAACCGTATAGGAGGCAGCGGGCGGAGCCGCTGGCCGCGGACATGGGTCGAGGATTGGGCGGTGCGGGTCGATGAAACCTGTAACCGATTGTTCAGTAAGGACAAAGAAGATCAGATGTGTGGACCTCCGAGCCAACTTATGGGCAAACGGGAACGTCTATCCTAAAGCAGGGCTCCGCAGGTTTCGGCGGTTGGTGCCGATAGTTACCTTGTCGGGCGAAGGTTACAATGGACTCATCGATGGGTAAACTCGCCACACTGTGTGCCGCAGGGCTCATGCTTGCCTCGGCGGTAGCTGGTCAAGTGCGCCCGGACTGGCGTCGCATCGGCAACGCTTCGGTGGACGTCTCGCTGAGTTCGGTAGTCACTGGATCGGCGGATCGAGTCTGGTACTCGGCCGACGGAGAAAGCCTGTTCGCCCAAGTCCGATCCGGACGAGTGTTTTCAACGAGCGACTTCGAGACCTGGAAGGCGGCCGCCGAGGGTGCCGCCGTTCAACCGGCGCAGGCAGCAGCCGCCCGGCTTCCCGAGCCCAGAGCCCGTGTGCTGAGCGCGGGGCGAGGCCGGCTGTATGCCTTTGCGCGATTCGTCTGGCGGTCCGACGATGAAGGCGTGAGTTGGACGAACCTGACCGCGTACCGGAACCAGTCGATTGTCGGCGAAGGCCTTTTTGATTTAGCGATCTCGCCAAGCGACGATCACGACATCGCGTTGGCAACCGCGTCCGGCGTGTGGCGGTCCGCGGACGGCGGCGCGTCGTGGACCGGAGTGAACGAGACACTTCCGAATCTGCCGATTCGAAAGATCGTCAGCCTGCCCGCCGAGGGGCGAGGGGCGAGAGTCGCGCTCGATGCGGCTCCGGATGCGGTAGCGCCGGTGCTCGAATGGTTTCCGGGCGAAAAGCGAGCGTGGCGCGTTTCCACACGCGACGAGGCCGAAGCCGAACTTCGCTTGCGACAGGATTTGGGTGCGCAATTGGGCGCGCCGCTGACGGTGGCGGTGGCTTCCGGCGAATTCCGGTACGCGGGCGCGGCGGACGGCCGGATGTGGGCCTCCTCCGATTCCGGGCGGACATGGATTCCGTTCCGCGCGGCCGATTCCGGCGCGGTCGAGAAGATCTGGATCGACGCCCGCGATCCGCGAGTGGCTTTAGCGGCGACAGGGTGGAAGCCGACCGACGTCTTTTCGGCGCGCACTTCGCATGTGTTCCGGACCCTGAACGGCGGGGCCTTCTGGGACGATATTTCGAGCAATCTGCCGGATACGGCAATTCATGGGGTCACGGCGGACCGGGTTTCGGGAGCGGTCTATGCGGCGACGGATCGCGGTTTGTTTCTCAGCTCCGTCGATCTGGTGAACGCAGCGCCCGCGGGTTCCTGGACCGCCATTGGGGGCGATCTGCCTACTGCGCCGGTGATGGACGCGAAGTTGGATGCGAATGGCAATCAGCTTTTTGTGGCGATCGACGGATATGGTTTGTACGCGGCGGCCGCGCCGCACCGGTTGCGCGATCCGCGAGTTGTGAACGCGGCGGATTACAGCACGAGGCCGGCGGCGCCAGGTTCGCTGCTGAGCGTCCTCGGAAGCAAGATCTCGTCGGCACGCGCCGGAGGCGTCGACTTCCCGGTGCTGGCTTCGGGCGAAAGCGAGTCGCAAATCCAGGTCCCGTTTGACGTCCGCGGCGATTCGCTGGCCTTGTCGATCGAGTCCGCAAACGGACCGTTGCAGTTCGGTGTCGGCCTGCGAGAGGCGTCGCCTGCGATCTTCGTGGATCGCGACGGGACGCCGATGCTGCTCGATGCGGATTCCGGCCTGATGCTGGACGCGATGCGGCCGGCGCATTCGAACACACGAATTCAGGTGCTTGCGACGGGCCTCGGGCGGGTAAGCCCGGATTGGAAGGCCGGGGCCGCGGCGCCGGCGGATCAGCCTCCGGCGGTGATCGCTCCAGTCCGCGCGTATCTGGACCGGTCACCCGTTGAAGTGACGCGCGCGGTGCTCGCGCCGTACGCGGGGTTCTACCTCATTGAGTTGGAACTGCCGAAGATTGTCAACTACGGACCGGCGGAGTTGTACATCGAGGTTGGCGCGGCCGGCGGCGGTCAGGCGAGCAACCGAGTGCGGATCTACATTGAGCCGTAGAGTCCGGCCCGCTGGATGAGTGACGTGCGGACGATGAGCGGCTTTGAGAGTTCGGGGAGGCTTCCGATGTTTCGCATGATTCCATTTCTACTGGGCGGTTTGCTATTGGCTGGTGCGGCCGCCGGGCAGGAAAAAGGCAAGATCGAGAAGCTGGCGCCGTATTATCCGACGCCCGAGACGATCGTCGAGAAAATGCTCGAGCTTGGCGGACTGAAGCCGGGCGAAAAGATGTTCGATCTCGGCAGCGGGGATGGGCGCATCGTGATCATGGCGGCGCAGAAGTTCAAGGCGGACGCGACCGGCGTCGAGTTCGACAAGGCGCTGTACGACCAGAGCTCGGAGCGCATCCAGAAGCTGGGGTTGTCCAGCCGCGCGCGGATCATCCACGGCGACATCTTCGATCAGGACTACTCCAAGGCGGATTTCCTGGCCGTGTACCTCCTGCCGGTCTCGAACGACAAGGTTTCCGTGCTTCTCGACAAGCAACTCAAGAAAGGCACGCGGATTGTTGCGCACGATTTTGAGTTCGCGGCGTGGAAACCGGTAAAAACTGTCGATATAGAAGACGACGGAGAGGGCCGCAGCCACCGGTTGTTCCTATACGTCAAGTAGTCGAGAGATTGTTTCGGCACCATGCTTCCTCACCTTTGGCGTATCGCGCTACGAACCGCGCGGCTGATCCTGACCGCGGGCTGTGCGGCGATGTACGCGGTTTCGATCAAGAACTTCGACGCGGTGCTGGCGATCCTCATCGCCTTTGCGATCTTCGGCGTGGTCAGTTACTTTACGCGAAGATTCGATTCGGGTTGGGGAGCGGCGGCGGGGCTGATCGTTGACACGGGACTCTTCGTGGTGTGGTCGCTGGCCGGGCCGCCAGCCGCGGGCTGGTGGATCTCGGCGGTGCTCTACGCGTACGCGCTGGCCAACGCCGTGCTGGTCCACGATCTCATTCGCGTCCTGATCGTGTTCGGCGTTTGCACGCTGTTAGTGTTTTTGCCTGCGCCGAAGCAGCCCGCTCCGTGGCATGTCGTTCTGGCGGCGGGCCTGGTCGCGTGCATGGGAGCGGTGCAGAAGAGGCATCTCGAAGATCGTGTTTCGCAGTCGGCGCGGCAGGCGGTCCTGTTTCGGAGCGAAGCGCAAGGCGCAAGGGAAGCGGAGCGGCAGAGGATCGCGGCCGACTTCCATGACGGTCCGCTGCAGAGTTTCATCAGCTTCCAGATGCGGCTCGAAATCGTCAAGAAGCTGATGACGCGGGATCTCGATGCGGCCAAGAACGAACTGGAGACACTGCAAACTCTGTGCAAAATGCAGGTCGGCGAACTCCGAGGCTTCGTGCGCAGCATGCGGCCGGTTGAGGAGGGTGTCAGCCTGAGTGCTTCGATCTCACGGATGGTCGAGCACTTCCAGCGCGACAGCGGCATCGTGGCGTCTTTTTCGAGCGGAGAGTTTGGCGATCCGCCGGATCCGGAAATCTCGCTCGAACTGATCCAGATCGTGCGGGAGGCCCTGAACAACGTGCAAAAGCATTCCGGCAGCACACGCGCCGCAGTTTCGATGTCGAAGATCGCCGAGAAGCTCGAGGTCAGCGTCGAGGATAACGGCCGCGGATTCGCGTTCAGCGGAGCGTACACGCTCGACGAACTGGAACTGCTGCGGCTCGGTCCGGTGAGCATCAAGAGGCGGGTTCGGCTGCTGGGCGGGGAGATGAGTCTCGAATCGCGGCCGAGCGAAGGCACGACGCTGATGCTGCGGATTCCTGCATGAAGCGGCTGGCGGCCGCGGCTGCCATGATCGCGATTGCGGGGTGCGGACGGTATGCCGATTTCCGGCTTCCCGCTCCGGAAGGTTCGGTGGCGGACCTGCGCTTCGAGTGGCAGGCAGACAAGGATCCGGTGATGCCGCGCGGAGCGACATGGGATTCGGTCGATGTGCTAAACCCGTCGGTCGTTCGGTTGGACGGCGGATACGCCAACTTCTATTCCGGTTTCGACGGCAAGACCTGGCACACCGGATTCGCGGCTTCGATTGACGGCAGGAATTGGACGGTGCGAACGCAAGTGATGTCCCCGCAGGCCACGTGGGAAGGACGTTACATCGCTGCGAACGGCTCCGCTCTCAAGGACGGCGAGACGATCCGCTATTGGTACGAAGCCGGCGCCCCGGTTCTCAAGATCGGCCTTGCAGAGATGCGCCCGGATCGCAATGCACGAGGCGCACAACCCACCTGGAAGAAGCCGCCCGCGCCCGTGCTCGAGCCAGGACCTTCCGGCAGTTGGGATGAGCGCGGAGTGGCGGACCCCTATGTGATCCGCGCGGGCGACAGCTACTATCTCTTCTATCTCGGTCAGGATCGGGCGCGCCGCCAACGGCTCGGCATGGCGCGCTCGCAGGACGGCGTGGTCTGGACCAAGCTGCGTTCGAATCCGATTCTCGAGCTCGGCGGTGCGGGGCAATTCGACGAGGGGGGGCTCGGCGAGCCCGCGGTATGGACGAGCCACGGACGCTGGTGGATGCTCTACACGGGACGCGACCGCGAGGAGATCCGCCGGATCGGGTTGGCGTCGTCGTTGGATGGCGCGAACTGGCGCCGTGTCGAAGGCTTTCCGATATTTGCCGGAACCGAGCCGTGGAATGCGAAAGTGGTCTGCGATCCAAGCGTGGAGCCGTTCGACGGCGGCGTCCGCGTATGGTTTGGCGGAGGGGACGTTGCGCATCCGGCGGAGAACATCCACGGGCAAATCGGGTTCGCGATTCTGCGCATGATTCCCCGGTAATGGGGGCCGAGAGGTAGCGCGCCATTGACACGGCTGCGCGGTGTCTGATAGAACCCCTGCTGTGAATCCAACTCCTCGCTCGTTGCGCGCGCCGGCATGAAGAAACGAGAACTCAGGCTCGCCGGCATCTATCAGTCCGCGGCCGAGATGATTTGCCGCAACGGCTACGATGCGGCGACGCTGGGCGAGATCGCAAGAGCAGCCGGACTCGCGAAGGCCGGCCTATATCACTACTTCCCGAGCAAGGAAGAATTGCTGTTCGGCATCGTGAGCCACGCGATGGACCGCATCGAAGCTGAAGTCGTTGACGAGGTGCGAGAGATCGCCGATCCAAAGGAGCGGCTGCGCGCGCTGACCGCGAATTACGTGCGCCTCATCGTGAACGGCCCCCACGTCGAGCACTGGATGAACGGCGTGA
>JBDTTK010000246.1:0-6386 GCA_039930685.1 Bryobacteraceae bacterium
CGCCGTAATCATGCAGCGGATTTCTTCGTGGCCCAGCATTTTGTCGTAGCGGGCTTTTTCAACGTTCAGGATCTTTCCGCGAAGAGGAAGGATGGCCTGGTTGCGTCGGTCGCGTCCGCCCTTGGCCGTGCCGCCTGCGGACTCGCCTTCGACGAGGAACAGTTCGCAGCGCTCCGGGTTGCGCTCCTGGCAGTCGGAAAGTTTGCCTGGCAAGCCGCCCGAATCGAGAGCGCCCTTCCGGCGCGTTAGATCACGGGCCTTGCGGGCCGCTTCGCGCGCACGGGACGCATCAATCGCCTTCGAGACGATCTTCTTCATCACCGAAGGATTCTTGTCGAAAAACTCGCCGAGCTTTTCGTTGATGAGCTGCACCACGAATCCAGCGATGTCGGAGTTGAGTTTACCCTTAGTCTGCCCTTCGAATTGCGGCTGAGGCAGTTTGACGCTAACGACTGCCGTAAGACCTTCGCGGACGTCGTCGCCGCTGAGATTCTCTTTGACGTCTTTGAACAGGTTCCCGGACTTGCCCGAGCGGTTGATGGTCTGCGTCAATGCGCTGCGGAATCCGGACAGGTGCGAGCCGCCATCCACGGTGTTGATGTTGTTCGCGAAGCTGAAGACGTTCTCGCCGTACGTGTCGTTGTATTGCAGCGCGACTTCCATCGTCAGCATGCCGCCGTTCGCCAGCTCGCGTTCGCCTTCGAAATAGATCGGTTTGTCGTGGAGAACGGCCTTGCCTTTATTCAGGTGCTTGATGAACTCGGCGATGCCGCCTTCGTAGATAAAGTCGTGCTTCTTGTCTTCCTCGCGCTCGTCGGTGAGCGTAATGAGCAGGCCCTTGTTCAGGAACGCCAGTTCGCGAAGGCGCTTCGACAACGTATCGAAGTTGAAGACCGTCGCGTCCATGATCGTCGTATCCGGCTTGAAGGTAATCTTCGTGCCGGTCTTCTTGCCCGCCTTGCCGGTGCGCTCGAGGGGACCCTTGGGGATGCCTTTCTCGTAATCCTGCTCGTGCGTCGAACCGCCGCGCCAAATTTCGAGGTGAAGGGCCTCTGAAAGCGCGTTGACGCAACTGACGCCGACGCCGTGCAGTCCGCCGGAGACCTTGTAGCTGTTCGAATCGAACTTGCCGCCGGCGTGCAGCTTCGTCATGACGACTTCCGCCGCCGAGATGCCTTCTTCGTGCATGTCGACCGGAATGCCGCGCCCGTTATCGACCACGGTGACCGAGTTATCGATGTGGATCGTTACGTTGATTTCGGTGCAGTGCCCAGCTAGCGCTTCGTCGACCGAGTTGTCGACCACTTCGTACACGAGGTGATGCAGACCGGCTTCTCCGGTCGAGCCAATATACATGGCGGGCCGGAGGCGAACTGCCTCCAGTCCCTCGAGCACTTTGATGCTACTCGAGTCATATACGTCGGCCATATCCTTGGTTGCCATGAAACTCCAAACTCAAACTTGAAAGACTTCTGAAATTCTGAAAGGGTCGCGGGAGATCAGATGCGCATCGGCATGATCACGTAGCGGTAGGCGTACTTATCGCCTTCCTCTCCTTGCCCGGGCCGCAATTCGCCGGCGCTGTGAGGGTCCTTGAAACGGAACTCGACTTGGGGTTCGGCGATCGACCGGAGGAAGTCGAGGAGATAACCTGCGTTGAATCCGATTTCGACGGATGGTCCGTCGTAAGTGGTCGGAATGCTTTCCTCGCTCTCGCCGGTGTCCGATACGGAAGAGTGGATCTTGACTTCGCCATTCGCCGTCTGCACGCGGATGGCGCGCGAGCGCTCGTCAGAAAATTGGGCAACTCGTTCGATCGCGCTGCGCAACTCATCGCGCTGGAGGAGCACACTGTGCGGTTGGTCTTTGGGCAGCACGCGCTCGAAGTCCGGAAAGTTTCCTGTGAGCTTTCGGCTCAGCAGCAGGCGATCGCCCAAGCGGAAGAACAAGTGATTCTCATCGCCTGAAAACTGCACATTCGCCCCGGCTTCGGAGTCCGCGGCGAACTTGAGAATCTCGCTCATGGCCTTGCGGGGTAGCAACGCCTTGTAGGATCCGGTAACGCTCGGCAGATCCGCCGGAAGTTCGACCATCGAGAGGCGATGGCCATCTGTCGCAACCATCGTCAAGCTTTTCGGCTTCAGGATCAGCAGCGCGCCATTGAGTGTAAATCTGGACTCTTCGGTCGAAATCGCAAAGATGGTCTTGCCGATCATGGACGCCAGGGCGGCAATGGGCAGGTCCGCAAGAGTCTCCGGCATCTTAGGTAGTTCCGGAAAGCTTTCCCGCGACATGCCGGCGATGCGCGTCCGGGAGCGGCCACACACAATACTTGCCCAGTGATTGTCCTGAAGTTTGATCTGAATGTCGGAATCCGGAAGCAGCCGGACGTAGTCAAGCAGACGCCGGGCAGGAATCGTACCAGCGCCAGGCTTCTTGACCTTGGCCGGACAAGAGCAGCGAATACCGAGTTCGAGATCCGTGGCGGTCAGGTGAATCCGATCTCCATCGGCTTCCACCAGAACATTCGACAGGATCGGAATCGTTGTCTTTTTTTCGACGACGCCTTGCGAGAGATTTAGTTCTTTGAGCAGGTCCGTCTTGCTTACCGTGAACTCCATGTCGAGGCCTCTATGCCACACCGATCTGCTTGCACGGGGAGCCGATGCTCTTGCTTTGTCCCGCCGCTATTCTCTTTGAGGGTAGAAATTAGACTACTAAAGAGAGAACAAGTTGATTCAGTGTTGTGGATTTGTCGAAATCTACCTAAAGTATAGCAAACGCAAAACGTTGCTGTCGTCCAAAGTTGTGTGAAACGGGGTGTTTGGCTGCCTGTTTCGGATGCTCCGGCAAGCTTTCCACCAAGTCCCTCAGGGTGTGCGAACACGCCGCAGTGGAAATCGATATAAGGTCATTGTATTGAATCGATTACGCTGAGGATGATTCTGTTCAAATCGGAATCCTCATGCCGCAGCTTCTCAATCCGGCTTACGGAGTGGAGCACAGTGGTGTGGTGTTTTCCCCCGAATGCCCGGCCGATCTCCGGAAGCGAGGCGCCAGTCAGCTCTTTGATCAGGTACATGGCGACTTGGCGCGGACGCGAGATGTTGTGTGCGTTCGTCTTTTGCTTGAGTTGGGCGGGCAGCAGGCTGTACCGTTCGGCCACGGCGCGGACAATGGTGTCCATGTTGACCTTGCGGTCCTGGCCGGGGATTAGATACTTGAGAACCTGTTGCGCCATCGCCAGCGTGATCGGTTCGCCCGTGACGGACGAATACGCGATCAGCTTAATGAGTGCGCCTTCCAGTTCGCGAACGTTCGATTTTGTCTTCGTCGAAATGTAGATCCGGACGTCATCCGGGAGACGAACGCCTTCGAGCTCAGCCTTCCCGTCGAGGATGGCCATCTTGGTTTCGAGATCCGGGGGCTGCATGTCGACCATCAGGCCCCACTCAAACCGGGAGCGCAGGCGTTCCACGAGACCCGAAAGCTGCTTTGGAGACGAGTCGCTCGAGATCACGATCTGCTTCTGGTGATCGTAGAGCTCGTTAAACATGTGGAAGAACTCTTCCTGGGTGCGCTCTTTTCCGGCAATGGTCTGGATGTCGTCGACGAGAAGTACATCCGCCGACCGATAGTGGCGGTGAAAGAGCGGCAGGCGGTCGGATTTGATGCAACTGATCATTTCGTTCATGAAGCGTTCGCTTGATGTGTAGACGATCCGCATGCCGACAAACTGCGTCTGCAGCGATTGACCAATGGCGTGCATCAGGTGCGTTTTCCCGATCCCAACGCCTCCGTAAATGAACAACGGATTGTAGCTGCGCGAAGGATTCGTGGCGACCGCTTTGGCGGCGGCATGCGCGAACTGATTGCAGGATCCGACAACAAAACTGTCAAACTTGAATTTTGGATTCAGGCTGGCGACCGGTGAACTGAAGACGGGCTCAGCGACAAATCCTCCCTGCGCCGGGGGCGTCCGATCGGTCACCGCATTACCGGCCTCGATTTGGTAGATCACCCGCTCAATCGGAAGTGCGGTTTCGCCAATTGCTGCTCGAATCTCTTCCGCGTACGCCTGCTCCATCCAGTCCTTGGTAACCGAGTCCGGAACCCGGAGAACCAGCGACGAGCCCTCGAATCTCACGAATCCGGCTTTTTCGATCCAGTTGTTGAAAGCGTCCGCGGTCAGCCGCGTACTTAGCCTCGACTTGATGTTGTCCCATGCGTTCATTTCAAAGTTCACTCATTAGCAGCACGGTATTCACCGGAACTACTACAACTAGCGTATTTACCGTGGAGGTCAAAGCACCAAAAGACCGCACGTTTCCCACATGATTTCCACGCCTGTGGAAATCTCTAGTACTACCCGACTCTTGATGTGGAGTTTGGCTCGGCTTTCTTGAAGACCCGCTGCCTGATTCGCCGTTCGTTCCGCTCAAATCAGGCCCCGGCGGAATCTCAGTCTAGCACAAAACCTCTAAGGGATTACAAGGGGGAATACAAAAAATGGAATTAATAGAATCAACGGTTTAGATGCTACTCAAAATTACTATTAATATAGTAGAACATTTCAGTTTGAACATGTCGGAGGGTGGGTTTTGACCCCTCGGTGGTTGGCGCCACCGGTCGTCCGCCACCTGGACGCCTGGCTACTCTTGGTAGGCCCCATTTGACATCTAGCCACGCGAAAGTGGACAATTAGAGATGGTGCCAGCAAGCGGGAGTAACTCAGCTGGTAGAGTGCAACCTTGCCAAGGTTGATGTCGCGGGTTCGAATCCCGTCTCCCGCTCCATTTCCCACCGTTACGCACCAAACCTCTTCCGTATGCCCAAGGTCGACGTGTACCTCAAGATCGAATTGGATCTAGACTCCGACGAGAAGCCGGAGAAGATCGCCCAGGAGATCTGTAAGATCGCCAAGAAGGTCTACAGCGTCCGGTCGGCGGACGTGTCGAGTATCGTTCCTCGCGATTGAATCAGGTCATGAGCGCTCTTTGTCAGGTTTGCGAAAAGCGGAGAGCTAAAAGGGCCTGTCCGGGGCTCCACGGCGAGATCTGCGCCCAGTGTTGCGGCGAACAACGGGAAGTCACCATCGATTGCCCGCTCGACTGCGAGTATCTGGCCGAAGCCCGTAAGCATGAACCCTTGCCGCAACTGACGGAATCCGACATTCCGCATCCTGACGTGCGGCTTACAGAAGGTTTCCTGCGCGAACATCAGGACCTTGTGCTCTTCTCGAGCTATTCTCTGCTGGCGGCGTCACTCCAGACGGAAGGCGCAGCAGACGGCGACGTTCGCGAAGCCCTTGAGGCGATGATCAAGACGCTTCGAACGCGCGAAAGCGGACTGATTTACGAAACCCGACCTCCAAATCCGTACGCGGCGCAGATCCAGGATCGGCTGCAGGTTGCCTTTGAAGAACTTGGCAAGCGCATGTCCGAGCAGACGGGCCTGACCGCGATCCGGGATGCGGAGATCCTTGGTTGCCTCGTGTTCCTGGCTCGCGTAGCGGTGCAGCATGACAACCGGCGACGTCGCGGACGCGCTTTCCTCGATTTTCTCCGCAGCCAGTTTCCGGCTCCCTCATCCAATACGCCAGGCGTCTCCGCTTTGGAAGGGTGAGCGGGGCAGCGTCCGCGTCATAATGAAGGCAAAACTGATCGAATCCCATGAGATTGCTCCTGACGTAAGGCATTTCACGTTTGAAGCTGCAGATTTGGCGGAACTGGGGTTTGTGCCTGGTCAATTCGTCTCGGTCACCCAATGGATCGCTGACAAAGAGATCGTGCGGGCCTATTCGATCGCATCGGAGCCGGACGGCGGAAACCGCTTCGCGCTCTGTCTGAATCGTGTCGCGGATGGCCATCTGTCCCCGTGGCTGTTCGACTTGACCGCCGGGGGCGAGATCGACATCAAGCCTCCCCTCGGAACATTCACACTGCGGCCGACTGGCCGCGACGTCCTGCTCGTTGGCACAGGAACCGGAGTCGCTCCGTTCCGCTCGATCTTGCGCGCCGAGCTGGGAAAGTCCGAAAGAAAGTTCACTTTGCTCTTCGGTACTCGCTACGAAACGACGATCTTATATGGTGAGGAATTCGGAGCGCTTGCGCAAAAGCATTCGGACCAGATGCGCTATTGGCCGACGCTCAGCCGCGGATCCGAGTCCTGGTCGGGCAGACGAGGCTACGTGCAGAATCATCTGGACGAGGCCATCGGCGAGCGGCGTGATCTGGACGTGATGGTCTGCGGACTGGCGCCCATGGTCGACCAGGTTAGGGCGCTGCTGAAGGGTATGGGCTTCGAGCGCAGGCAGATTATTGTTGAAAAGTACGACTAGGATAGATCTTTAGGACTGCATGGCTCGCAACGTAGCTCTGGCTTTC
>JBDTTK010000247.1:0-6385 GCA_039930685.1 Bryobacteraceae bacterium
ATCCATGAGTTCCGGTTTCAGCTGAAAGGTGAGAAGGCGGACGCTGCCCGGGCGGCGAACGACGATCTGAATTTCGTGCTGGCGCGATTCGCTGAGGACTTGCACCAGTTCTTCGAAGGTGAGGCGCGCAAGCGCGATATTGTTGATGGCGACCATTTCGTCGCCGGGGGCGAGGCCCGCGTTGCCGGAAGGAGTTCCGGGCAGGGTTTGAAGAAAGATGACGCGTCCGGGAAGCACGGACACGACGCTGCCGAAACCTTTGCGTTCGGAGTTTTCCATCTGCTTCAACTGGTTGAACTGGCCGGGATCGAAAAAGACGGAATGCGGATCGAGGGCGCGGAGCATACCGGGGATGGCGCCGTTGTAGAACGCGTTGTCGGTGGCGACTTCGTCGGCGGATTGGGCGGAAACGGCGGCGAGGACATCGATGAAGCGTTTCAGCTGCGTTTCGATGACGGTGTCCTGGGCAGGGATGGGGTCTTGCGCGTGGAGCGATCCGACAGCTAAGAGGCAACTGAGAGCGAGACAGGAGCGGTGAAAATGCGACCGCTTACTCCGCTCGCCTTCGGCTCGCCTCGTGCGAGGCTCGGTGGCGGTCGACGCGTCAAGGTCCCCTCCCTGACGGTCGGGGTTCAAGCCGGGGGAGGCGGCGTTCTTGTTCGCGAAAGGCATGCGATTGCTTTAGCGGGTGTAACGGTTCGCGCGGCGGATCTTGTGGCGTTCCAGCGCGAGGCGGATCAGCCGGTCTACGAGCTCGGTGTAAGACACTCCGGTGGCTTCCCACATTTTCGGATACATGCTGATCGAGGTGAAGCCAGGAATGGTGTTGATCTCGTTAATGAACATTTCACCGGAGTGGGCCTCCAGCAGGAAGTCGACGCGGGCCATTCCTTCGCAGCCGACGGCTTTGTAGGCGTCGACGGCGATCTGCCGCATGCCGTCGGATTGCGACGGGATGAGGTCGGTGGGCAGAACGGTCTTGGCCTGGTTCAGGATGTACTTGTCTTCGTAGTCGTAGAATTCACGGGAGGGCAGGATCTCGCACGGGATCGACGCCTGCGGATCTTCGTTGCCGAGGACGGCGCATTCGAATTCGCGTCCGGCAACGCCGCGCTCGACGATCACTTTGTAATCGAACTGAGAGGCGAGGGTGAGTGCTGCTTCGAGTTCCGCGCGGTTGTGGGCCTTGGAGATGCCGACCGAGGAACCCAGGTTCGCTGGCTTCACGAACATCGGATAGGGCAGGGCACTTTCGAGGGCGTCGAGGTCGAACTGGCCGCGATGGACGATCCGATATTCGACAACCGGGATTCCGGCGGCGGCACAGACCCGCTTGGTCATCTCCTTGTCCATGGCGAGCGATGACGCAAGGACGCCGGAGCCGACGTACGGCAGTTCAGCGAGTTCGAGCATGCCTTGCACCGTGCCGTCTTCGCCAAAGGTTCCGTGAAGGATGGGGAAGACGACGTCGATCTCGGGGTTGCCTCCGGGCTCGGGGACGATGGGGCGCGGACGCCACTTGCCTTCCTTCGAGATGAAGTAGTGCAGGACCTTGTACTTTTCGGGATCAAGGGCGCGGATGATCGATTCGGCCGAGCGGATCGAGATTTCGTGTTCACCGCTGCGGCCACCGTACACCACTGCCACGCGCAATTTCATTTAGAGAATCCTCTTGCCCATCGCCGAAAGAATCAGTTCGACGGCGAGCACGGCGGTGCGATTCGCTTCGTCGATGACGGGGTTCACTTCTACTACTTCGATCGAGGAGATGCCGCCGGAATCGCAGAGAATTTCCATGGCGAGGTGTGCTTCGCGGTACGTGATGCCGCCCTTGACGGGCGTTCCGACTCCGGGCGCTTCGCGGGGATCGACGGAATCCATGTCGAAGGACAGATGGAAGCCGGCGGTTCCGGCCAGCGCGGCGGCGACAGCCTCTTCCATGACGTGGCGGAGCCCGCGTTCGTCGATGTCGCGCATGGTGAAGGCGTGGACGCCAGTCTGGCGGACGTTGGCGCGCTCGACTTCGTCGACGCTTCGGAGTCCGATGACGGCGACATTTTCCGGGTGAACTTTTGGCGCGTAGCCGTAAATGTGCGTGAGTTCCTTGGGGCCGAGGCCGACGCAGCAGGCGAGGGGCATTCCGTGGATATTGCCGCTGGGACTCGAGTCCGGGGTGTTCATGTCGGCGTGGGCGTCGATCCAGATGAGGCCCATCTTCTGGCCCTTCTTCTGGAAATGACGCGACATTCCGGAAACCGTCCCGGCTGCAATGGAGTGATCTCCGCCGAGGACCAGGGGAACTTTTCCTTCGTCGGCGGCGTGCTCGACCAGTTCGGCAAGGCGGGTGCAGGTGTGCGCGATCTGGGTGAGGTAGCGCGCGTTCGATGGTCCGACGGGAGACGTCTCGGGCTGGTCGACTTCGACATTGCCGAGGTCGTCGACTTCATAGCCGAGAGAGGCGACCCGATCGTTGATGTTCGCGACGCGCAACGCGGAGGGCCCCATGTCGACGCCGCGGCGTCCGGCACCGAGGTCCATGGGAGCACCGATGATGGCGATATGTGATTGACGCATGGATTATGGCCGCGTCCGGTACAGCATGCGCGGGTAAGCGATGGTTTCGCGGATGTGCTCCGTGCCGCACATCCAGGCGACGAAGCGCTCGACGCCCATGCCAAATCCGCCGTGCGGGACGGTGCCGTATTTGCGGAGGTCGAGGTACCACTCGAAAGCTTCGCGCGGGAGTTTGTGTTCCTCCAGGCGTTTCAGCAGCAGGTCAAGATCGTGGATGCGCTGTCCGCCGCCGATGATTTCGCCGTAGCCTTCGGGTGCAAGCACGTCGACGCCGAGGGCGAGTTCAGGCCGGTCGGTGTCGGGCTGGAAGTAGAAGGCCTTCACCTCGGTGGGGTACTTGTCGACCATCAGAGGCCGGTCAAGATCCTCGGTAATGAGCGTTTCGTCGGTGTTGCCGAAGTCGCCGCCCCACTGAATCTCGCTGCCTTTGGCCTTGAGCTTTTCGACTGCGTCGTCGTAGCTCATCCGCGGGAAGGGCGCTTTGATGGATTCGAGCTTGGTGACGTCGCGTTCTAGGACCTTGAGTTCCTCTCGGCGATTTTCGAGGACGCGTCCAGCGACGAAGCAGACCAGGCCTTCGGCGAGTTGCTTAACGTCTTCGAGCGAGGCGTAGGCCATCTCCGGCTCGACCATCCAGAATTCGGTGAGGTGGCGGCGAGTCTTCGACTTTTCGGCGCGGAAGGTGGGTCCGAAGCAATAAACCTTGCCGAAGGCGGCGGCGTTGGCTTCGTTGTAGAGCTGGCCAGACTGCGTGAGGTACACGATCTCGTCGTCGAAGTAATTGACCGCGAAGAGGGTCGACGTGCCTTCGCAGGCGGCGGGTGTGAAGATCGGCGTATCGACGAGCGTGAAGCCGTTTGAGTCAAAGAAATCGCGAATGCCTTTGATGACTTCGTGACGGATTTTGAGAATCGCATGCTGCCGGCGGCTGCGCAGCCAGAGATGGCGGTGGTCCATCAGGAAGTCGATGCCGTGGTCCTTCGGCGTGATGGGATAGGGCGTGGCTTCGGCTACGCGCTGGACGATCTCGGCGGATTCGACGTCGAGCTCGAAGCCGCCGGCGGCGCGGGCTTCGGCGCGGATCTTTCCCGTGACGATCAGCGAGGACTCCTGCGTGAGGTCCTTCAGCGCTTCGAAGGTCGGTTCGTCGAGCGCACTTTTTACGGCAACGCACTGGATGATGCCGGTGCCGTCGCGCAACTGCGGGAAGACGATTTTGCCGGAACGGCGGATGTTATACAGCCAACCGGCGAGGCGGACGGTTTCGCCTTCGTGCTTGTGGGCGTCCGCAATTGTGATGCGGGGAGCCGCGCTGTCATTACTCATTAGGATTACTCAGATTCTCCAGGATTACTCAAATTTTGCAGCTTATCGAAGACCTCGGCGGCCGCTTGGAACGGGTTGGCGAGGTCGGGCACTTCGTTGATTTCGAGCACGTAGGAATACTGTCCGGCTCGCGGGGCCAGCATGCGCATCGTCTCGGTCCAGTCGATGGAACAGGCGTCGCCTTCACGCAGCGGGAACAGATGATCATTCTTGCCGTCGGTGTCGTGGATATGAACGGAGCGGATGCGCTCTTTCATGCTCTGGAAGGCCGATGGAATGCTTTCGCTGTGGTGGGCGTGCACCACGTCGAAGCAGAAATGCAGATTGAGATGCGTTTGCTCGATGAAGATGCGCAGGCGCTCCGAGGTCGTCATCGCGCCGGGGGTGTTCTCGATGAGAACTTCGACGCCGCGCTGCTTTGCGAAGAGGCAGATCTCTTCGAGTGACGAAAAGGCAGCGTCGACCTTCCGCTCGTCGTATTCTTCGTCGTTGCCGCCCAGGTGCTGGACGAGATAACGGAAGGGAATCGTTTCGGCGACCTCGAGCGTCCGCTTGATTTCGTCCAGCATGGCGATGCGGCGGGATTTCACAACCTCGGAAATGTTGATGAAGGCTTGCGGTCCGGAGACACCCCAGACGTCGTCCGTATAAATCGGCGCGTGCAGGGAGTGCAGTTCGAGGGTCGCGTCACGGAACCAGTGGCCCAGTTCGGCGATCTGGGCGCGGTTGTGATAGTCGAAGTGCTGCCGGGCACAGAAGATCTCAACTGCGGGAATCCGCGTCCGGGAGAGCTTGTCGAGCCAGGCTGTCGTCAGGCGATGGTTGACGAACAGGCGGGTGGAAAGGGCGCGCTGGAGCATCAATAACCAGCCGCTTTGCCGGTTCCGCGTCCGTCGGAACCGCCTTCGAGCCAACCGTCCGCGCGAAGGATGGCTTCGACCCGCGCAAGCACGAGACCGCGTGAATAATCGACGTCGTGACCCATGGCCTTGAGGATCGCAACCGTATCGGGCGAGATGCCGTGCTCGAGGTAGAGCTTGTCGGGCATCCACTGATGGTGAAATCGGGGGAAGTCGACGGCGTCCTGCGCGTTCATGCCGAAGTCGAAGATGTTGAGGATTACCTGCATGACGGCGGTGATGATGCGCGACCCGCCGGGCGCTCCGACGACGAGGACTGCCTTGCCATCTTTCACGACGATGGTTGGCGTCATGGAGGAGAGCGGCCGTTTTCCGGGTTGGATGGCGTTCGACTCGCCCTGGATGAGGCCGAACATGTTGGGCTCGCCCGGCTTCGCGGCGAAGTCGTCCATCTCGTTGTTCAGCAGGAAGCCCAGACCGGGTACGGTGACTCCGTTGCCGAAGCCGCCATTGAGCGTGTAGGTGACGGCGACGGCGTTGCCCTGTTCGTCCACGATCGAATAGTGCGTGGTCTCACCGCTTTCGCCCATTTCGCGTCCGCCGGGCTTGATCTGCGCGCTGGGCGTGGCATGTTTGGGATCAATCGATTCGCGGCGGGCACGGATGTGAGCGGGGCTGAGCAAACCGAGGATGGGGACCTTGAAGAAATCGGGGTCGCCGAGGTACTCGCTGCGGTCGGCGTAGTAGCGGCGCATGGTCTCGGCCATGTAATGAATGCTGGATGCGGATCCGGCGCCGCCCTTCTCATAGCCTGAGCCTTCGAGCATGGCAAGCATCTGCAGAACACCGATGCCGCCAGAACTAGGGGGAGGCGCAACGATGAGGTCGTAGCCGCGGTATTTCCCTGTGAGCGGTTTGCGTTCGACGGCCTGGTAACGCTTGAGGTCTTCGAGCGTAATTTCGCCGCCGTTGGCTTTCATTTCCGCGGCGAGTCGCTTCGCGGTTTCGCCTTCGTAGAAATCGGATGCGCCGTTGCGGGCAATCCGCGTCAAGGTCTTCGCGAGTTCCGGCTGGCGGAACGTGTCGCCCATTTCATAGGGAGTCCCGCCGTGCAGGAAGATGCGTTTGGATTCCGGAAATTTCGCCAGCAATTTGGTGCTTTTGAGCGATTCCGACAGACCGTAGGTGACGGGGAAGCCGCCTGTCGCGAGCGCGACCGCGGGCTTGAGCAGTTCATTCCAGGGTTTGCTGCCGTACTTCTTATTCGCCAGTTCGAAGCCGCGGACGGAGCCGGGCACTCCGGCGGCGCGCCAGCCTTCGATGCTGTCACGGGTCGCTTTGCCATTTGCGTCGAGGTACATATTGCGCGAGCCGGAGAGCGGGGCTTTTTCCCGGAAATCGATGAACGTAGTCCGGCCATCGGCGAAGCGGACAAGCATAAAGCCGCCGCCGCCAATATTGCCGGCGTAGGGATGGGTGACGGCGAGGGCGAATCCGACCGCGACGGCGGCGTCGACGGCATTGCCACCTCGCTTCAGAACTTCGAGGCCGACGTCGGTGGCGAGGGGTTCCTGCGCGACGACCATCGCCTTCCGCGCGCGAACTGGTTGTCGGCCCTGTGCCAC
>JBDTTK010000248.1:0-6378 GCA_039930685.1 Bryobacteraceae bacterium
CCGGTTGTGGAGGAGCACGTAGTCGGCGAGGGGATGCAGACGCGGCGCGATCTCGGCGTTGAGCGAAGCGATGGGTTCTTCGGAGAGATTTCCGGAAGTCATGACGAGCGCGGAGAAGTTCGCACCGTCGAACAGGAGGTGATGGAGCGGCGTGTAAGGCAGCATGACGCCAAGCCAATCGAGTCCAGGGGCGACCTGGGGAGAGACGAAGGCGGAGGGCTTGCTGGGCAGCAGGACGATCGGTCGCCGGATGGATTGAAGAGCGTCGAGGTCCGCGGGAGCGGCGTTGCAGAAGGATTGCGCGGTTTGGACGGTTGCGGTCATGAGCGCGAACGGTTTGCCGGAGCGGCGCTTGCGTTCGCGAAGCAGGCGGACGGCGGTATCGTTCGACGCGTCGCAGGCAAGGTGAAAGCCGCCGAGTCCTTTGATGGCGAGGATCGCGCCGTCCGCGAGATGGCGTTGGGCGGCGTGAATGGCGTCGGCGCGCTCGGAGAGCTTGCGGTCGTGATCCCAGAGTTCGACCCAGGGTCCGCAGACGGGGCAGGCGTTCGGCTGGGCGTGGAAACGGCGGTTCGTGGGGTCGTGATACTCGGCGCCGCAGTCCGCGCACATGGGGAACTCGCGCATGGTGGTGAAGCGGCGGTCATAGGGGATGTCTTCGATGATGGTGTAGCGCGGGCCGCAGTTGGTGCAGTTGGTGAAGGGGTAGGCGAAGCGGCGGTTGGCGGGGTCGCGGAAGTCGGCCATGCAGTCCGCGCAGGTGGCGATGTCGGGCGGCACGAGCGCGAAGCCGGTGGATTGATCGTCGCTTTGGCGGATGACGAAGCTGGTTTCGCCGAGGGCTGGGACGGATTCGTCGAGAATTTCGTCGATGGCGGCGAGCGCGGGGGGGCGTCCGCGAAGGTCGTCCAGGAAGCGCTGTTGAGCGACGCCCGGACCTTCAATCTCAATGACGACGCCGGATGGCGAATTGAGGACAAAACCGGCCAGACCATGCGTGTGCGCCAATTGGTGCACCCAGGGGCGGAATCCGACGCCTTGGACGATGCCGTGAACTTGAATCCGTCGGCGCATGTGGGTTCTGCGTTTTCTCGATGGCAGACGGCCCGCGGCGCGGCCTCGCGTCGGGCAAAATCCGCAGGGCGCATTGGGGCACCTGCCCCAATTGTTTGACTGCCGCTGCGATTATCGCTGATTTAAGGGACTTCGGACTGGCCAGGGAAGTGCATTACACGAGGCAAAGGAGGCCAGATGGCAGGCTCCACGTACGACATTCTGCGCCAGCACGGAATCGACCGGCGCACTTTCCTCCAATTCTGCACGCGAATGACGGCGACGATGGGACTCGGGGCGGCGGTGATCCCCCAGGTGGTGGACGCCTTCGAAACGAAGCCGCGGATTCCGGTGATCTGGCTCCATGGCCTCGAATGCACCTGCTGCAGCGAGAGCTTCATCCGGAGCGCTCACCCAATCGCCCAGGACATGATCCTGAACATGATCTCGCTCGACTATGACGATACGCTGCAGGCGGCGGCCGGCGATCAGGTCGAGGAAATCCGCAAACGGATCATGAAGGAGTACAAGGGCCAATACATTCTGGCGGTGGAGGGCAACGCGCCGACGAAGGACGGCGGCGTGTATTGCACTATCCATGGCGAAAGCTTCCTCGACATCCTGAAAGAGACGGCGGCGGACGCGAAAGCGATCATCGCCTGGGGTTCGTGCGCGTCGCATGGGTGCGTGCAGAATGCGCGTCCGAATCCGACCGGCGCGCAGCCCGTGAAGAAGGTGATTACGGGGAAGCCGATCATCAACGTGCCGGGCTGTCCGCCGATTGCCGAGGTGATGACGGGCGTTCTGACCTACATCCTGACGTTCGACAGATTCCCGGAACTCGACCGCGCCGGACGGCCAAAGATGTTTTACGGCCAGCGCATCCACGACAAGTGCTATCGGCGTCCGTTCTTCGACGCGGGGCAGTTCGTGGAGGCGTGGGACGACGAGGGCGCGAAGAAGGGCTGGTGCCTGTACAAGATGGGCTGCCGCGGCCCGACGACGTACAACTCATGCCCGACGATGAAGTGGAACAACGGCGTCTCGTTCCCGATCGGCTCGGGACACGGCTGCATCGGATGCAGCGAAGAGAATTTCTGGGACAACGGACCCTTTTACGAGCGGCTGTCGAACATCGTGGTGCCGGGTATCGATTCGACCCCCGATAAGATCGGCCAGACTCTCGCTGTCTTGACCGGAGTTGGCGTCGCGGCGCACGCCGTTTCGCAAATGGCGCGCAAGGGCGGCAAGGAAACCGCCGCGGAAACGGAGAAATAGCCATGGCGGCGACTCGGGTTGTTGTCGATCCCATCACTCGCATCGAAGGGCATCTGCGCGTGGAAGCGATGCTCGACGGCGGAAACATCATTCAGGACGCGATGAGTTCCGGCACGATGTGGCGCGGTATCGAAGTCATTCTGCAGGGGCGCGATCCGCGCGACGCGTGGGCGTTCTGCGAGCGAATCTGCGGAGTCTGCACAACGGTGCACGCGCTGGCGAGCGTCCGCTGCGTGGAGAACGCGCTTGAGATTCAGGTGCCGAAGAACGCGGAACTGATTCGCAACATCATGTTTCTGACCCAGATGGTGCAGGATCACGTGGTCCACTTCTACCATCTGCACGCGCTCGATTGGGTGGACATCGTTTCGGCTTTGAAGGCGGATCCCGCGGCGACCGCGGCGTTGGCGCAGAAGGTGTCACCGAAGTGGCCGCTCGCTTCGGAAGGCTATTTCCGGGACATCGCGGGAACGGTGAAGAAGTTCGTCGACTCGGGGCAACTCGGCATTTTCCAGAACGCCTACTGGGGGCATCCGGCGTACAAGCTGCCGCCGGAAGCAAATCTGATGGCGGTAGCGCACTACCTCGAAGCACTGAAGTGGCAGAAGGAGATCGTGAAGATCCACACGGTGTTTGGAGGGAAAAATCCGCATCCGAACTACCTGGTCGGTGGAATGGCGTCGGCGATCTCGATGCAAAGCGACAACGCGATCAACATGGAGCGGCTGAATCTCGTCCGTGAGCAGATCACGAAGGCGATCGACGTCGTCGAGAATCTCTACGTTCCGGATCTGCTGGCGATCGCGTCTTTCTATCCGGAGTGGACGAAGATCGGCGGCGGGCTCGGTAGCTTCATGGTCTACGGCGACCTGCCGCAGAACGGAATCGGCGACGTTTCCAAGTTCCGTATTCCGCGGGGCGTGGTCCTGAACAAGAATCTCGCAGAGGTGCTGCCGGTGGACCTGACGGACCCCGCGCAGGTGCAAGAAGAAATCGCGCACTCGTGGTATCAGTACCCGAATGGCAAGACCGGACTGCATCCGTGGGATGGGGTGACGGAGGCCAACTACACGGGTCCGAAGCCGCCGTACAAGCAGTTGGATGAAGCGAAGGCGTACTCGTGGCTGAAGGCTCCGCGATGGCGCGGGCATGCGGTGGAAGTCGGTCCTTTGGCGCGGATGATCGTTGGTTATGCAAGCGGCCGCGCTGATTTCAAAGAAGTCGTGAACGACGCACTCGGGAAACTCAAGGTCGGGCCGGAGGCGCTTTTCTCGACGCTCGGACGCACGGCCGCTCGCGGGCTTGAAACGCAGCTCGCCGTCCATTGGCTGCTCGAGGAGTACAACAATCTGATCGCCAACCTCAAGGCCGGCGATGAAGCGACGGCGGATACCAAATCTTGGGAGCCGAGCACCTGGAAGGCGGAGTCGAAAGGCTATGGATTCAGCGAGGCGCCGCGGGGAGCGCTGTGCCATTGGATCCACATCAAGGACAAGAAGATCGCGAACTATCAGATCGTGGTTCCGAGCACGTGGAACGCTTCGCCGAAGGACGGCAAAGGACAGCACGGCGCGTATGAGTCCGCGCTGATCGGGACACCGATGGCGGATCCGAAGCGGCCGGTCGAGATCCTGCGGACGATTCATTCGTTCGATCCGTGTCTCGCGTGCGCATCGCATGTGTTCGGGCCGGATGGAGAGAAACTCGCGGAGATCGTGATTCGGTAAGGAGTGACCCATGGCAGCTGGAAACCCACCTTTAGCGCTTAGGCCCGGGGACCAGACCTTCGGACAGCGGTACGTTTGGGAACTGCCCGTTCGTGTGACCCACTGGATTCTAGCGGCCTCGATCGTGACGCTGTTCGCGACCGGATTATTCATCGCGTCGCCGGTATTCACCGCGAGCGGCGAACCGGTTGGAGTATTCGTGATGGGGCGATTCCGACAGGTGCATTTTGCCGCTGGATACGCGCTGCTGTTCGCGGTTCTTCTGCGAATCTATTGGTATTTCGCCGGGAATCGCTATGCGCGATCCGGGATGCCGCGCGTGTGGCGGAAGCAGTGGTGGAATCAAGCCTATGGGCAGGTCCGCGAATATCTCAGCGCGAAACGGGGTCCGACACACCTTGGCCATAACGTGCTGGCGGGGTTTTCCTATGTTGTGATGGTCGGCGGATTGGGCATTGCCGAGATCGTCACGGGCTTTGCGCTGTATGGCGAAACGAATCCGGGCGGTTTTTGGGATCGAGCCTGCGGCTGGGTTGTTCCGCTGTTGGGCGGATCCTTCCAGACGCATATGTGGCACCACCTGTTCGCGTGGGGCTTCGTGGCGTTCACGATCGTGCACCTCTATCTTGTGTTCTTCGGTTCGCTCCGTTATCAGAACGGATTGGTCGGTTCCATGATCTCGGGGGAGAAGTTTTTCCGGGAAGGCGATCACGACGAATGATGCCTGAAACCTCCCCGATTCTGGTGCTGGGGCTGGGCAACCTGCTGCTGAGAGACGACGGGGTCGGCCTGCGTTTGCTCGAAGATCTCGCGAGCGAGACGCCGAACGACGATGTCGAGTTCGTGGACGGGGGAACGCAGGGCCTTGCGTTGCTGCCTTACCTCTCGGACCGGGCGGCGGTGATTGTGCTCGACGCGATCGGTTTGGGCGCAGAGCCGGGTACGGTACATGTTCTTCGCGGGGAAGCAATCGGTAAATTGCGCGCCCGGCGAGCCGAATCGGCTCACGAGGGCAATGGACTGACGCTCCTCGAGACCGCGCGGCTCCTCGGAGAGGAACTTCACTATCTCGCGGTGATTGGCGTCGAGCCTGCGGAAGTTCGTACCGGAGTAGGGCTTTCGAGCGTGGTGGCGGCAAGCGTGCCGCAGGCGCTCGACGAAGCCAGGTCGATGTTACGCGAAATGAAGCAGCTTCCGCGGGCGGCCTTGGCGGTTTGACGCCGTCGTGAACTGAAGGGGGGCGAGCGTTATGTGTCTGGCGATACCCGGGATGATTATTGAAGACGGCGAGGTCGATGGGATCCGGATCGGCCGCGTGGATTTCGGCGGCATCACTCGCCAGGCCTACCTCGACTACGTCCCGGATGCGCACCTGGGCGACTACGTCATGGTCCACGTCGGTTTCGCGATCAGCAAAGTCGATGAGGCCGAGGCGCGCCGCACGCTCTCGCTGCTGGAGCAGATGGGCTTGATCGAAGAGGAGATCGGGAGCCGGGGGTCATGAAGTACCTCGACGAGTATCGCGACCCCAAGTTGGCGCAAGGTCTCGTTGCCGAGATCCGGCGGCGCGTGACGAAGCCATGGGTGCTGATGGAAATTTGCGGAGGGCAGACGCACACGTTGATGCGCTATGGCATTGACGATCTGCTGCCTCCCGAGGTCGAACTGGTTCACGGGCCGGGTTGTCCGGTGTGCGTAACACCACTTGAGCTGGTCGACAAGGCGGTGGCGATCGCCTCGCGTCCAGAGGTGATTTTCGTTTCTTATGGCGACATGCTGCGCGTTCCAGGGTCGGAGAGCGATCTGTTTCGGGTGAAAGCGGCGGGCGGCGACGTGCGCGTCGCGTATTCGCCGATGGATGCGTTGGATGTGGCGCGGAAGAATCCGGATCGGGAAGTGGTGTTTTTCGCGGTAGGTTTCGAGACGACCGCTCCGGCCAATGCGATGAGCGTGTGGCAGGCGAAGCGCGAGGGACTGACAAATTTCTCAATCCTTGTCTCGCATGTTCTGGTTCCGCCGGCAATCCGGCTGTTGCTGGAATCGCCCGCGAACCGCGTGCAGGGCTTCATTGCTCCCGGGCATGTTTGCGCCGTGATGGGTTATCGCGAGTATGAGGAGTTGGCGGCCCAGTATGGCGTGCCATTTGTGGTCACAGGATTCGAGCCGCTGGACTTGCTCGAGGGTATCCGCATGCTGGTCGAGCAATTGGAGCAGGGCCGTGCGGAAGTCGAGAATCAGTATGCGCGCAGCGTGACGCAGCAAGGCAATTTGGGCGCACGGCAGCGCATGCTCGAAGTCTTCGAGGTGGCCGATCGCAAAT
>JBDTTK010000249.1:0-6374 GCA_039930685.1 Bryobacteraceae bacterium
CGGTCCGCGAAATCCTCGGAACACCGGTCGAAGGCGGCCATCTCGCGTACGCTACTCAGCGCGGAGGCTACCGCACCTTCGACTGCAAACTCGACGACCGCGGCGTCCGCGAGCTGGAGCTGGTCCTCGTCAATATCGATCGCATGATTGAAGATGGCTTCCTGCCCGCCGCGCCGCAACCAAAGATCTGCGAATACTGCGATTTCCGCGCCGTCTGCGGGCCGCGCGAGGAACTGCGGGTCGCCAAGAAGCACCGCGAAGACCTCGATCCACTCAACGAGATCCGGAGCCGCATGTGAACCCCACCCCGGCATCTCTCTCCGCCGACGCACAGGCGCGCGAACGCATCCGGACCGCACTCGACGAAACGCTAATCGTCGAAGCCTCGGCGGGCACTGGCAAAACCACCGAGCTCGTGAATCGGGTTGTGGCTCTACTGGGCGGCGGACGCGCGAAGATCGGCAACATCGTCGCCGTCACGTTTACCCATAAGGCCGCCGGCGAATTGAAACTGCGCCTGCGGCAAAAGCTCGACGAAGCCCGCCGCGCGACCGCCGATCCGCACGCCCGCCGCAGCATAGAAGACGCCCTCGAACACCTCGAAGAGGCCTTCATCGGAACCATTCATTCGTTCTGCGCCCAGATCCTGCGCGAGCGGCCGGTCGAGGCGCGGATCGATCCCGCATTCGAAGAACTCACGGAACTGGAGAACGCGCGCATCTACAACCGGGCCTTCCGTCAGTGGCTTGAGGAAATGCTCGCGGGCGACGCCCCCGGATTGAAGCGTGCCTTCGCGCGCCTCGCCCTGCGTCAGGATTGGAGCGGGCAGAATCCCGCCGACCAACTGAAATTCGCCGGCCGCCAGCTCATCGAATGGCGCGATTTCGATGGCGACTGGATGCGTCCCGACATTGACCTAGTCGGAACGATCGACCAACTGGTCGAACTCGCTACCTCCCTCGCGGACGTCGCGCGCAAGGGACGCCCTTCCGATGTCCTCACGAAAGCCTTGCGCCCCATCGTCGAGTTCGACGACTGGCGGGAACGCGCCGAACGCTCCGCGCTCGAACGCGACTATGTCGTCCTCGAAAGCCTCCTCTGCCGCCTTCCCGCCGACCTCAGCCGCGCCGCCCGCATCGGCAAGGGCTCGGCGAAAAGCGCCTTCGCCGAAGACCTTTCGCGCGAGGAAGTCGTGGATCAACGCGACCGCCTGATTGTCGCCCTCGATCGCTTCCGGCAGGCCGCCGAGGCAGACATGGTCACGCTTCTGTACCAGGAGATGGCGAGCCTGGTCTCCAAATACGAGGACGCCAAGCTCCGTACCGGCCGCCTCGACTTCCTCGACCTTCTCCTCCTCGCCCGGAACCTCGTCCGCGACTGCCCGGAGGTCCGTAAATTTCTACAGGGACGCTACACGCACATCTTCATCGACGAGTTCCAGGACACCGATCCCCTGCAGGCCGAGCTCTTCCTGCTGCTCGCCGCCGATGATCCCGACGACTGCGCGTGGGAAACGGCCCGGCCCAAACCCGGAAAGCTCTTCGTTGTCGGCGATCCCAAGCAATCCATCTATCGCTTCCGGCGCGCCGACGTCACTCTCTACAACCGCATTCGCGACAACCTGATCGCAAGCGGCGCGCGTCTCGTGCGCCTTTCGAAGAGCTACCGCTCGCTGCGCCCGGTTCAACAGCTGGTGAACGCCGCGTTCGCTCGCGAAATGACCGAGGCTTCCGGACAAGCCGAGTACGCTCCGCTCGAAGAGCACCGCCCAGCCTGGGAGGACCAGCCGCAGCTCGTCGCACTGCCCGTGCCGAATCCATACGGAGACCGCAACATTCGCCGCGACAAGATCGCCCAGCAGCAACCCGAACTGATCGCCGCGTTCGTCGAGTGGCTGGTCCGCGAAAGCGGGTGGACCGTCGAGGATCCGGAAACCCAGCAGCGAGTGCCCTTGCAAGCCAGGCACGTCGCGCTTCTGTTTCGACGCTTCCGCGCAGGCAAGGAAGATCTCTCGCGCAACTACTCGCGAGCTCTCGAGGCCCGCGGCCTCTCGCACCTCCTGGTCGGATCGAAGTCGTACTATCAGCGTGAAGAGATCGAATCGCTGCGCGCCGCGCTCACCGCCATCGAATGGCCGGAGGACGAACTGAGCGTCTTCGCTACCCTCAAAGGATCGCTGTTCGCCCTCTCGGACGCCCTTCTGCTGCGCTTCCGCACCGAGATCGGGCACTTCCATCCCTTTGTCCGCTGGCCGGACCCGGTGCCTGACGACTTCGCGCCGGTGCGCGAAGCACTCGACGTCCTGAAGGACTTGCACCGCAGCCGCAACGGACGCCCCTTCGCCGACACCGTCAACGCGCTTCTCGAGTCTGCTCGCGCCCACGCCGGCTACGTTTTCCGCCCCGGCGGCCATCAGGTGCTCGCGAACGTACAACGCGTCGCCGACCTCGCCCGCCAGTTCGAACTCTCCGGCGGAACCTCCTTCCGCGGCTTCGTCGAAGAGATGGAGTCGCAGGCCGAACGCGCCGAAACCGAAGAAGCTCCTGTGCTCGAGGAAGGCGCCGACGGCGTCTTGCTGATGAGCGTCCACAAAGCCAAGGGCCTCGAATTTCCGGTCGTCATCCTCGCCGACATGACCACCAAGCTCTTCCGCGAAGCCGGCCGCTACGTGGATCCGGCCCGCGGAATCTGCGCGCAGCAGCTTCTTTACTGCTCCCCTTGGGAACTCATCGAACATCAGGACGAGGAAACCGAGCGTGAGCATCAGGAAGGCGTCCGTGTCGCCTACGTGGCTGCCACCCGCGCTCGCGATTTGCTCGTCGTACCCACTATCGGCGACGAACCGCAGGAAGGTTGGTTCGCGCCTCTGAACAAGGCGCTCTATCCGTCGAAGGACCAATGGAGGAAATCCCGCAAGGCGCCAGGCACTCCGGAATTCGGAGCCGCCAGCGTCTTGAATCGCCCTCTCGAACATGGCGACGGCGAATATTCGGTGCGGCCGGGCCTGCACGAGGCCGCCGAAGGCGGACACCCCGTGGTCTGGTGGGATCCGTCAAAACTGAACCTCCGCCAGGAAGACGAGCGCGGAATCAGCCAAATCGAAATTCTCGGCGAAGGACCCGCCGCCGCCGATAGCATCGCGAATTACGCCGGCTGGCAGGCCGATCGCGCGGCCGTCACGGTACAGGGCGCCAATCCATCGCGCGAGATCCTACTCGCCGCGAAAATGACCACGCCGCCGGACTTCGACTGCACCGTCGACCTGATTGCCGTGGACCGCGAAGCCGTCCGCCCGTCGGGACGCCGCTTTGGAACTCTCGTGCACGGCATCCTCCGCGATGCCCCGCTTGACGCCACTCCGGCAGTACTCGACAGCCTCGCCAAAGTGCATGCCCGTGTCTTAGGCGCGCCACCTGAGGAAGTAAAGGCTGCTTCGAAAGCGGCGGCCAACGCGCTCGCGCATCCGCTGATCGTCCGCGCGCTTGCCGCCGAACGCATCCACCGTGAATACCCCGTGATGGTCCGGCTCGACAACAAACGCATCCTCGAAGGCGTCATCGACCTCGCCTTCCTCGACAAGGGCCAGTGGCACATCGTCGACTTCAAGACCGACGCCGACGTGCCCGCCGCCCGCGACCGCTACGAAGTCCAACTCCAGTGGTACGCCTTCGCGATGTCGACCATCATGGGCGAACCCGTTCGCGCGTGGCTACTCGCCGTGTGAAGGAGCGCCGCCAGGTAGCACGGGCCTCCAGGTCTGTGACCCTGTCGTCCTACTCCGAACCCCAAATCAGCGACACACGGTCGCGATCCGCGGCGTTGCGGTCGTCCCGGTATACCGTCCCGCTGCCGTTCCATCGTTTCGCGCCTTCCGCTGGCCAGTTTAGAACCAGATAGTTCGTGAACGTGTCCGTATCCTCCGGCCTCACGTCGACCAGCCACACCTCGCCGAACGCCTCGCGAAACGACGCGAGAAGATTTCGCGCAAACGCCGATGCAACCGCCCGGTCCATGATGCTGTTGATCGCCGTATGGCCCGCCAGCGCCCGCACGTCCTTGAAGAACTCGGTCGTCACCAGTTCGTCGGGAATTCCCTTGCCGAAGTACGCATCCACGAACGCAAATCCATACCGGTTCCCATCGCGATGCAACTTCCGGACCGCGTACCGCGCCGACAACGGGAGAAAATGAATCTTGCCCGAGAGCTTCGCTCCCAGAAAGTACGTCTCGGCGATTCCCTTCACCGCGGGATCCACATCCACTGCGTCAATGCGCTCGACGCCTCCATAACGCGCCACATCGCGCGGAAAACTGAACCCCGCCGCGCCCACGACCAGGACGCGCCCAGTCATATTCGCTTTGAGGATCCGCTCGGCCGCCAAGGTATATGGGAATGAACTCTCGCCGGTATCGGCCCATAACCCCGACGCCCGCCCGCCGCCGACATACATCACGCGCTCGACGCGCTTCTCATCGTTCGCCTCATCGGCCACGCGGATCGATTGATACGCGCTATCGAACGAGAATCGGTCCGCCGGACCCGCCATCACTGCCTGTACCCCAACCGCCGCCGCCAACGACGCCGCCGCGAACGCTAGCCTGCGAAATCCGCCCGCCATCGAGATCGCCGCAGCGGCAAGCACCGCGCAAACCAGGTACGAAGTTTGCGTCACGCCCAGCAGCGGAAACAGATAGACCGGCGTAATCATTCCGCCCGCGACGGAGCCGATCGTCGAAAAGAACAGCACCTTGCCCGACGCCTCCCCCGCGCTGCCCGACGAATTCGTCAGTTCCGCCAGCATCGGAACCGTCTGCGAGGCGAAATAGACCGGCAGCAGAAACAGCAGCCCCGCTGTCAATCCGATGGACATGGGCAGGCCGAAAAACCCAAGCAACCAATCAAGCAGCCTCGCCTCAAATGGAAACGAGATCGCGCCGTAGAAAGCCGATGCAAAGAGAAGATTCCGCGCCAGCACCTGTCGCGTCTTCTCGCGGTCCCAGCGCGCCGACAGTGTTCCGCCCCGCCAATACCCGGCGCTGAGCGCGAACAAGACGACGCCCAACATGACGCCGGTCAAGATCACGCTCGACCCTGCCACCGGAATCGCCAAGCGTATCCCGATCACCTCCACCGCCAGCGTCGCGAATCCCTCCGCGAACGCCACCACCCACGGAATCATGCTCATCCACTTGCCCGTTTGCACAGCTTCTATTCTGAAGGGAATCCGCGCGCCAACGCTTGCCCGGAAGACCTGTACTCTGGTTGCTGCACCGTCATGGACCTCGTCATCGCGCCTCTGCTTCCCGAACACTGGACCGCGGTACGCTCGATCTACGAACAAGGCATCGCCACTGGCGAGGCGACGTTCACCACGGAAGCGCCTGGCTGGGAGGCGTGGGATCGCGCGCATCTCGCCGACTGCCGCCTCGTTGCCATGGAAGGCCCGCAAGTCGTGGGATGGGCCGCGCTGCTTCCCATCTCCAGCCGCGAATGCTATCGCGGCGTCTGTGAGGTCAGCATCTATATCACCGACACCTCGCGTGGCGCCGGCTTAGGCACCCAACTGCTCAGCGCGCTCATCGGGGAAAGCGAGCGGCACGGTATCTGGATGCTGCAAAGCGTCATCTTCCCCGAGAACTCGGCCAGCATCCGCTTGCACGAAAAACACGGATTTCGCTTCGTCGGCAGGCGCGAACGCATCGCGCAACGCGAAGGACTTTGGCGCGATACGGTACTGCTTGAACGACGCAGTCGGAGTATCGGATCGTAGCACCGTCATATGCCATCGTAGTACCGCTCCGATCCCCTACGCCTTCAGAAAATCACCTCAGTACCCTTTCAAGAAACGTTCTATTCGCCGATACTCTCTCTACAGAAAGCAAGTGTGTGCTTAACCTCCAGGGGCTGAGGATCGTGTCCAAGAAGGAGCGGTTTGAATGAAGGGCCGGAACTGAATCGTGACAAGAAACACGCGGACCAGCGTGTTCCACGCCGGGTGAAAGCTAGCCAGGATGCATCCAAGATCGAATCGCGGAGCTGACGCTTTGTCAGCCGCCGCCGCGGTCTCGAGTGCTGCCAACTTGAGTTCCCAGCAGTAAGGCAAATGGCCTCCCCGCCCTCCGTCTTGAAGGGCTAGAGGAGAAGTGTGTTCATCGGGACAGAAATCAACCCTCTGGAGATTCTAGAAATGCAACTAACTCTGAATGTGAACGGAACAAACCATCCGGTGACCGTAGCAGACGGGAGTATGCCGCTGCTATGGGTCCTGCGAGACCTGATCGGCCTCACCGGAACCAAATATGGATGCGGCATCGAAGTCTGCGGGGCCTGCACGGTGATGGTCGGCGGACAGGCCGAGCACTCCTGCGTCTTC
>JBDTTK010000250.1:0-6374 GCA_039930685.1 Bryobacteraceae bacterium
GAAGAGCAAGCGCCGGTCCACCGCGATTTGGATGGCTGCGGTTCATGAGAAGCGCGCGCCGTGGCGCTTTACGACGGCGCAGAGCGCGAATCATCCGCGGTGGAGTCCGGACGGGCAAAGCCTGGCTTTTTTGACGGCGCGCGCGGATGCCGGCGCGGCGGCTCCGGCGCGTCCGCAGGTGTTTGTGCTCGCGATGACGGGCGGCGAGGCGGTGCGTGTGACGGATTTTCCGAACGGCGTATCGGACTTTGAGTGGTCGCCGGACGGAAAGCGCTTGGCGTGCGTGACGAAAACAGGTCCGGCAAAGGCTAAGGCTGCGACGGATCTTCGGCACTATACGTCGCCGATCTATAAGTACGACACGGCGGGTTGGTATGACGACAAACACGCGCACATCTGGATTTTCGATATCGAAACGCGCGCGGCGCTCCAGATTACGTCGGCCGATTTGCGGGACGATTCCGAACCGAGTTGGTCGCCGGACGGCAACCGGATCGCGTTCGTGTCGCATGACGCAAACCAGTATCCGAGCCTGGGCGGTTCCGTTGAGGTGGTGGCTGCAACAGGCGGCGCCCCCGTGCGGATTTCCGACCAGGAAGGATCGGCGCACGCGCCGCGGTGGTCAAGCGACGGAAAACAGGTTGCGTACATCGCGTCGAAGAATGATTCGGACGATGCGAAGATCTGGATCGCGCCTGCGTCAGGCGGCGGATCGAAGGTGGCGTCGGCGGCGCTCGACGTGGTTCCGGTAGACCTAGATTGGAGTGATTCCGGGAAAGCGCTACTATTCAGCGCCATGTCGCGGGGGGAGCAGCAGATTTTCCGGCTGAATGTGGCCTCGGGCGCTTTCGCGCCGGTGACCTCGACCGGTGCGTTTCTGGTGAGTTATGACGCGAACGAGAAGGCGAACGAAATCGCCTTCGTGCAGACGGATCCTGCTCATCTCGGCGATGTCTTTATCTCGGACCTGTCGGGTCACGGAATCCGGCAGTTGACGCACGCGAACCGCAGGCTATATAGCGAGGTGACGTTCCAGGATGCGGAGCGCCTGCGCTATCCATCGGTCGACGACTTTACGGTCGAGGGTTTCCTGATGAAGCCTGTGGGCTGGCAGGCGGGCAAGAAATACCCGATGATCCTGAGCATCCATGGCGGTCCGGCCAGCATGTGGGGGGCGCGCTTCTATCACGATTTTCAGATGTTTGCGGCAAAAGGCTGGGCCGTGTTGTACATCAATCCGCGGGGTTCGAGCGGGTACGGGGAGAAATTCCAGCGGGCGGTCGAGAAGCAGTGGGGCGGCAAGACCTATGACGACCTCATGCGCGGAGTCGACTACGCGCTGGAAAAATATCCATGGATCGACCGCGACCGCCTGGGCGTAACAGGCGGGAGCTTTGGAGGGTTCATGACCAACTGGATTGTGGGACACACGAACCGCTTCAAGGCCGCGGTTACGATCAGCAGCATCTCGAATTTCACGAGCCTTGAGGGGACGCGCGATCTGGCGTACAGCCACGCCAAGGATTTCGGCGGAGACCTGTTCCAGAACTTCGATTTCTATTGGGATCAATCGCCGCTGAAGTACGCGATGAACGTCAAGACACCTGTGCTTCTGATGCACGGCGACTCGGACCACCGCGTTCCGTTCGAGCAGGCGGAGCAGTGGTTTCGCGCGCTGCGGCATTTCGGCGTGCCGTCCGAACTCGTCATCTTTCCGGGCGAGAATCACACGTACGCGGCGCAGCCGAAGCATCGCGTCGATCTTTCCTCGTGGCAGATCTACTGGTTCGAACGCTATTTAAACGGCAACACGTCGTTCCCGGAGCCGGACGGACAATGAGGCGCGCGGCGATTTGGCTTCTGTTCCCCGCACTACTCGTGGCGTCCGCGGAGCTCGACCGCAGCCTGAAGCGGATCTTCGATACGACGGATTTTAAAGTTAAGACCTTCGGTCCGGTGAGATGGATCGAGAATGGCGCGGCGTACACGGCGGTTGAAGGCACGTCGCTGATCAAGTACGAGACGGCTTCCGGGAAGAGGACGGTGCTGGTGAGCGCGGCGCAATTGACTCCGCCGAAGGCAGCGGCACCACTGGCGCTCGAAGACTACGAATGGTCCGAAGACTCGCGGCGGTTGTTGATCTTCACGGAAGGCCAGACGGTCTGGCGGCTGAAAACGCGCGGCGACTACTGGGTGTTGGACCTAGGCACCGGGAAACTTCAGAAGTTAGGAGGCGGCGCGGCGCCGTCGACGCTGATGTTCGCGAAGTTCTCGCCGGACGGGACGCGCGTTGCGTACGTGCGCGAGAACAACATCTATTGCGAGAATCTGGCGACCGGCGCGATCAAGCGACTGACCACCGACGGCTCGGTCACGACGATTAATGGAACGTTCGACTGGGTGTACGAAGAAGAGTTCAAACTCCGCGACGGGTTTCGCTGGAGTCCGGATGGGCGGCGGATCGCGTTCTGGCAGTTCGACAGCACGGGCATTCCGAACTTCGCCTTGATCAACAACACGGACTCGAAGTATCCGACGCTGAAGTACTTCCCCTATCCGCAGGTCGGCGGGATCAATTCGGCGGCGCGAATCGGGGTGGTCAGTGCCGACGGCGGCGCGGCGCGCTGGATCTCGATTCCGGGAGATCCGCGGAACCACTATATTTTCCGGCTCACCTGGACCGAGACGCCGGGCGAATTGCTGATCGGCCAGCTTAACCGGCTGCAGAATTCGATGACGCTCTTCCTGGCGGATGCGGGATCCGGCAAGGCGAAGGTCATGTTCCATGACGAGGACAAGGCGTGGATTGACGTGCGCGACACGCGGCCCAATCTGCCGATTCTGAAGTCGACGTGGCTGAAAGGCGGGCGGGAGCTGATCTGGATCAGCGAACGGAACGGCTGGAAACAGGTCCTTGGGGTCGCCCGCGAGGGCGGATCGGTCCGAGAACTCACGGCCTCGGGCAGCGATGCGATCGCGCTCGAGGGCCTGGATGAAAAGGGCGGCTGGATGTATACGATCGCGTCCGGCGGGAACGCGACGCAGAAGTATTTGTACCGGACGAAGCTCGGCCGTCCAGAGTCCGCCGAGAGGTTGAGTCCGCGCGAACAGGCGGGAACCCACGCGTACGAGATTTCGCCGGACTGCCGGTGGGCATTTCATACGTACTCAACATTCGACCAGCCGCCCGTGACGGATCTGGTGAGCCTGCCGGATCACAAAGTGGTCCGGGTTCTCGAAAGCAATGAAGCGATGCGGCAAGCGGTCGCGCCGATAATGAGGTCGCAGGCGGAGTTCTTCCAGGTCGCGATTGAGAACGGCATCGTCCTCGATGGCTACGTCCTGAAGCCGCCGGGGTTCGACGCGAACAAGAAGTATCCGGTGATCGTTTACGTTTACGGCGAACCGGCGGCGGCGAGCGTCGTGGACCAGTGGGGCAACGAGCGCGGCCTGTTTCATCGGGCTTTGGCGAACGACGGATACCTGGTCGTATGCTTCGACAATCGCGGGACACCCGCGCCCAAGGGCCGCGATTGGCGCAAGTCGATCTACAAGTCTCTGGGTGTCCTGCCACCACGAGAGCAGACCGAGGCGATGCACGCTTTCGCGAAGTCGCGGACGTATGTGGACGAGAACCGCATCGGAGTTTGGGGCTGGAGCAGCGGCGGAATCAACACGTTGAATTTGCTGTTCCGCTCGCCGGAGACCTACCGGGTCGGCGTGGCGATCGCGCCGCTGCCCGATCTGACGCTGTACGACACGATTTACATGGAACGCTACATGGGGCTGCCGGAGGAGAATCCCGAAGCCTATCAGAGGGCGTCCGCGATCCACTTCGCGGAAGGACTCAAGGGCAAGCTGCTGCTGATGCACGGAAGCGGAGACGACAACGTCCACTATCAGGGCACGGAGCGGCTGATCAACCGGCTGATCGAACTGGACAAGCCGTTCGAGTTCATGGAGTATCCCAACCGGTCGCACGCGATCAACGAAGGCAAAGGCACTCCGCTCCACCTGCATCGCGCAATTGCCCGCTATTTCGAGGAGCACCTACCCGCGGGGCCAAGGTAGACATCCGCATCCGCGACGATTGTTCCGGTTCCGGCTGAGTTAGGCTTGAGCCTAAGGCGGCTCGCGAGCCGGTTCCCAGTGCCTCCATCGAATCTCTTGTTATCAAAGGTCGGACCAGAGTCTGAAGCCGTGCTGCGGAATTTGTTCGAGCACTATTTGCACGACATGTCCGAGTGGTTCGATGTCGACGTCAATGCTCATGGCAGCTATTCCTTCGACGCGGCTTCAATTTGGGCGGATGGCTACGACGCGTATCTGGCAAAGGACGGAGAGTCGCTTGTGGGATTCGCGCTTGTCGGCCCGGCCACAGAGTGGCTTCCCGATGAAGACGCGCATGACATGCATGAGTTCTTTGTCCTTCGCCGGTTTCGCAGGACTGGCTGCGGACAGAAGATGGCCGAGTTGATTTGGGATCAATATCCGGGTAATTGGCTGGTGAGAGTACTCGACGCGAACGTCACCGCCGTGCCGTTTTGGCGGAGCACGGTCTCAAGCCAGTCCGGGGGGTCGCATACGGAAGAAACGCGGGACGTCAACGGACGCCCCTGGCGGTTCTTCCAGTTCGTGTCGGAGCCTGAAGCGGGCGAGTAGTTCTCTCGCCGACGTTGTAGTCTTTACTTCCCGGCGGTCACTGGAGCAACCTTCTCGACGTGCTTCAGGAATTCCACGAAATTGCGATTGACGTCATCCGGGGCTTCCTGTTCCGTCCAGTGCCCGACGCCGGGTAGGATGACTTTCCGCCAGAGGTTCGGTGCGTTCTTCTCCAAATTGTCAATGCCGCCTTTGGCGAACTCGTAGACGAGGTCGTCTGTGCCTCCGACGAACAGCAGAGGCTGCATGAGCTTTCGGCCGATCAGGAAGCCGCTCAACTGCCAGAAGAGGTCCTGGGTGCGATACCAGTTGAGGCCGCCGCGAAAGCCCGTACGCGCGAATTCCTTCGCGTAGTAGTCGACGTCTTCCTGCTTCAGCCATTTCGGAAGGGCCGGCGGATCGGTCGCGCCGTCGAGCGCGGTTTCCTTGAGGCCGAAGACATAGCGGAGCTTGTGGGCTTTGGGAATGGAGCCGGACGCTGAATAGAGCATCATGCGCATGGTGCGCTTGGGATCCGCTTCGAGAACTTTCTCGGCGACGCCGGGCTCCTGGAAGTAGGTCTGATAGAACTGCAGTCCTGGAGGCATGCGGGCCTTCATGCCTTCGGTCGGCTTGACGCCGCCTTCGCCGCGCGTGCCGTAGGGGACGCTCAGTAAGACGACGGCGCGGAAGATGTCGGGCCGGAGGACGGCGGCGTTCGACGCGACGGGCGCGCCCCAGTCGTGGCCGGCGACGACGGCCTGTTGATAGCCGAGCGCTTTGACGAGTCCGACGATGTCGCCGACCATGTTGAATTGCGTGTAGTCGTCGACGTTCGGCGGCGCGTCGGTCTGTCCGTATCCGCGCATGTCGGGCGCGACGGCATGATATCCGGCGGCGGCCAGCGCGGGGAGGACGTGACGCCAGCTATACCAAAGCTCCGGGAAGCCGTGACAGAGGACGACGAGCGGTCCTTCGCCCTGTTCGGCGATGTGCATCTTGATGCCGTTGACTTGAACGAAGCGGTGTTTGATTTCGCCGGGTTGCGCGGAGAGCATGCCGGTGAGAGTAACAAGTCCGGCGAAGGCAGCGGCGAGGGGTCGGAGATTCGGCATGGGAGCGTCCTTTCGGAGTTTTCAGTGTACTGCGACCGGATAGGCGTTTCGATCATCCTAATAGTGCGCCCGCCGGGCGAGAGCATGCCCTTGCGGCGGGCGGCGTTTCCTCAGTGGATTCATGACGATCCGGGGAAGCAGGCGGAGCTGACAGGCATGCGCTGCTATACTTAGGGTGGAGATCTTCTGGTGTCTTTACGTCGTTTTGTGCGCTTTACCCTGCATGCTCAGTTGCTGCCGATCCTGGAATCCGGCGAGGAGACCCTTGTCGGCGGACAGGCTGTGATGGAGGGCGTGATGATGCGCGCTCCGCATAGTTATTGCACCGCGGTCCGGAAGCCGAATGGCGAGATCGTGACCGAACAGGCTGAAGTGCCGAGGGTCTCCGAGAAGTACCCGATCTTCAAGTTGCCGATTCTCCGGGGCTTGGGCACGTTGGGGCAGGCAATGAATCTGGGCTTCCGGGCTTTGAAGTTTTCGGCCAATGCGGCGCTCGACGACGGCGAGGCGGAAAAGACGGGCGGCAAGCCCATGCAGCTTTCCGGCTGGATGATGGCGGCGAACCTCATCTTCTCGCTGGGATTCTTCATTTTCATGTACAAGTTCGTGCCGCTGCTG
>JBDTTK010000251.1:0-6373 GCA_039930685.1 Bryobacteraceae bacterium
GGTGGACATAATTCTTTCGACGGACAACCGCTCCATAATCAGCAACTTCTGAAGATGACACCCGACCGCTAGGTCGGGCCACCTCGCCGCGCCCTCAGAACCCCTGCCCGCCGATTTCCGACGCCACCCCCGAGGCGATCACGCCGTTCGCGAAAACATATCCAACACCGAATCAACAATCTACGCCGCTAGCGAACTCCAAACTCTACCCACCGGTGGCTACAATAAGCGCAGGAAGGACATACTCATGACCCGCCAGGAACGCCGCGCCGTAAACCGCGCCAACGCCAAGCTCTCCACCGGACCCGCCACCGCCGCCGGCCTCGAAGTCTCCAAAATGAACGCCGTCACGCACGGACTGACCGCTGCCAAACCCTATCTCCCGACGGAGCAGCCCTTCTACGAGGCATTCGCCGCCGCGCAACTCCAGCGCCTCGCGCCCCAGACGCCCATCGAGCGCGAACTCGCCGACACCATCATCGACGCCACCTGGCGCATACGCCGGATCCCCTCGCTCGAAGCCCGTCTCTTCGACGACCCCGAAAGCGATCCGCACAAGGTCGTCCGTTCGCTCGACACTCTCTCGCGGCATGAACTCCGCCTCCGGAAGCTCCTCGCAGCAACCACAACCGAACTCCAGGACCGCATCGCGATCCGCCGCAATATTCAGAAACAACAAGCGTTACCTGCCGGCCAAAATCAAAATGGCTTCGTTTCGCAAAATGCCGTGCATGCGCCAATTGCAGCCTCGCCGACGGAGGCGAGCCAGCCACACAGCATGCCGCCGACTCATGATACGGAAAGTGACGCCGCGACCATGGAGACACTCAGCAAAGCCGCGTAGGTGGCTTACCTGTAAGGAAATGAAGCGTCAGGCATCGTCGCGCCGGTTTCCGCCCCTCGGTTTCCGCCTCGGCGGCGGGATTGGGTCCGCTCCCGGCGGGCTCCTTCGGAGCCCTTTGGTCGCGGCTCGGAAGGGGTTGGCCGGCGCTTGCCGCTGGGTCGGATGCGGCCGCTGGGTCCGCAGGGGCTGCGGCTGTCAATTCGACGATTTCGGTAGTTGCTTCGGTGTTCATTTGATCGGGACACGGATCCCGGACAGGGATGGGAGAACTGGATTCCGAACCCTTCAGACTTCGTGGACATTATTCTTCCCGATGCTCATATCGTCCTTGACTCTCTAGGCACCATAGCGTTTAGCGTAGGAAGAGACATGAGGGGCGCAACACAACAAAACAACCACGCAGGGATCGCGTGAAGTTGGCCATTTTGTTCCTCGCGAGCCTTGGCGTGTTCGCGCAGGACAATCAGCCGACCGTTCGGGTCGAGGTCACCGCCGACAATAAGCCGGTGGCAGGTGCCAGCGTCCAACTCGGCAGACAGACCGTGCAGACAGCAGAGGACGGGAGCGCGACCGCGACGGCATCCCTCGGCCCGCTGATGATCACGGTCACAAAGGAAGGATTCTTCCCCGCCAACGCGTCTATCGACATCACAGACGCCAGTGCCAGGACGGTGCGCATCGAACTCCAGCCGCAGGATAAGGTCGAGGAGCAGATCACCGTCCACGCCACCCGCACCGACGCTCGCATCCAGGATTCACCGCTGCGCGTCGAGGTCCTGAATCGTGAAGAGGTCGAGGAGAAGATGCTCATGACGCCGGGCGACATCGTCATGATGCTCAACGAAATGGGTGGGATGCGAGTACAGACCACGTCGCCATCACTCGGCGCTGCGAGCGTGCGCATGCAGGGGATGCGCGGACGATACACGAAGTTCCTCTCCGACGGCCTGCCGCTCTTCGGACAACAAGGCGCGGGCCTGGGACTCCTGCAGATACCGCCCGTGGATCTGGGACAGGTGGAGGTAATCAAAGGCAACAGCTCGGCGTTATACGGCGCGGGCGCGATGGCGGGCGTCGTGAACCTCATCGCGCGGCGTCCGTCGACCGAGCCTATCCGCGAGTTCCTGTTCAACCAGACGACACTCGGCGGCACGGACGCCTTCGGGTTCTACGGCAAGCAACTCACCGAGCGCTGGGGCATGACCGTTCTGGGCAGCGGTGACTGGCAGGAACGCAAAGACCGGGACGGCGACGGCTGGGCGGACCTCGCGGGGTACTCGCGTGGGCTCGTGCGCCCGCGCTTCTACTGGGACAACGGGCACGGCAGGACCGCGCTGCTCACTGGAGGCATCACGGTCGAAAACCGGGCAGGTGGGACGATGGAGGGCGCAGTTCTCCCGGCCACGCAACAGCCCTATCGCGAAGCCCTGGACACGCGACGGTATGACCTCGGCGGCACGACGCAATGGCTCATCGCCGACCGGTACGTCCTCGCGGCCAGATTCTCCACCTCGAGACAGCAGCACGAGCACCAATTCGGAGAAGTGCGCGAACGCGACTCGCACGAACTTCTCTTCGGCGAAGTCTCGCTGCGCGGCGCCAACGGAAGCCACACCTGGGTCATCGGAGCGGCAGCAGAACGCGATGCCTACCGACCCAAAGACGTTCCACGATTCGCGTACACGTACATCACGCCCGGCATCTTCCTCCAAGACGACCTGACCGTCACCCCGTGGTTCTCCGTCTCAGCAAGCGCGCGAGCAGACTTCCATAACCAGTACGGCACGTTCTTCAGCCCGCGACTCTCCGCACTTCTCCGATGGGCGGGATGGACGAGCCGCGTGTCCGCGGGACAAGGATTCTTCGCGCCAACGCCACTCACCGAGGAAACCGAAGCCGCAGGACTCACGCGCCTCCAGATGCCAACGCCCCTCCGCGCGGAGCGCGGACGAAGCGCGTCCGTCGATCTCACGCGTGCATTTGGACCCGTTTCCCTCACAAGCACGTTTTTCGCCGCGAACATCAGGAACCCGATCTTCGTCAACCGTGGCGATGCGTACACGATCAGCAACCTCAACAACCAGACAACCAACCGGGGCGTCGAACTCCTCGGCACTTGGAGAAAAGCACCTTTCAGCGCAACCGCATCTTACACCTACGTCCGATCACGAGAACAAGAAACATCCGGCATGCCGGCAGACGTCCCGCTCACCCCACGGCACAGCCTCGGCCTCGTCGGCGTCTGGGAACAAGAAGGCAAGGGACGCCTTGGGATTGAGTGCTACTACACCGGACAACAACGCCTCGAATACGACCCCTACCGGAACGTCTCAAAGCCGTACCTGATCTTCGGGATCATGGGCGAGCGGCGAGTGCACAAGCACGCACGGCTCTTCCTCAACCTCGAAAACCTCACCAATATCAGACAAACTCGATGGGACCCGCTGCTACGACCCAACCGCGGATCGGACGGACGATGGACCGTCGACGCATGGGCGCCACTCGACGGACGAGTCATCAACGGCGGGATTCGATTCAACTTCTGACAGCGAAACGGTTCCCGTTTCCTGGCGCTACGGATCTTTGGCGAAGTGGATGGGAGTCGAGCCCGAATCCGAACGTTCGTAGCGTTCTGTCTTGATCCATTGGACGAACGGGATGTCTGGCACCGGCGAGGAGAATCGAACTTCTGCCTAGGTTTCAATCCGACGCTGATTCAAGCCTTCGCCGGACTGTCCTTCAAGAGCCCGAGGTGGATGAGGCTTTGCGCGGCCGCGACGATTGCTTCCTCGTTCGAGCGTGGCGACCAGCCAAGCACGCGCCGTGCCTTTGCGTTGCTCGCGTTTTTGATCTTGCCGAGTTGCGGCGTCAGGACTTTGAGCGCCGGGTCGCGCAAGGAAGCCAGGCGGACCGGCCAGTTCGGCAGGTTCCGCGTCCGGACCTTTTTTGCCGCATCGCCCATGCGCTTCCGGCCGAGAATCATCTTGCTAGCATTGGGGCACCAATGCGCTTATTTCTGATCCTGGCGAGTGTCTGTTGCGCTTTCGCGGCGGACCTCAAATTCAAGACCCAGACCGTTGCCGACGACCTGCGCGGCGGTTACCACGTTGTGGTTACCGACATGAATCGCGACGGCAAGCCCGATCTGATCGCGCTTGCGAGCGGGCTCGATGAACTGATCTGGTACGAGAATCCAACCTGGACCCGGCACGTGATCGCGCGGGGATTGAAGGGCATGATCAACTGCGCCGTGCTCGGCGACGACATCGTGGTGGCGCATGGCTTCGATAACGATGCGTCGAAGAGCGAGGGCATCGTGTCGGTGCTCCATCGGCCGGACGACGCGGCCGGGCTGTGGACGGTCCGCGAGATTGACCGTCTGCCCACTTCACACCGTCTGCGAGTCGCCGAATTGGAAGGCAGGAAGATCGTCGCGAACGCGCCGTTGACAGGGGCGGCGGCGCGTCCGCCGGATTTCAAGGATCAGGTTCCCTTGGTGTTCTATCGTCCGGGAGAGTGGAAGCGCGAGTTCATCGACGATCGAAATTTCGGCGTCCAGCACGGTATCTTTGTCGACGGCGGTTCCATATTGACGGCCAGCTTCGCGGGCATCCACCGATATGCTCACACGCGGAAGGGCTGGACGCGGACGGAGATCTCGAAGGGCGATCCGACGCCGTGCCCGAAGTGCGGCGCGAGCGATATCGCGGTCACTCGCGATGGTGCGATCGTTTCGATCGAGCCGTGGCACGGCAATCAAATCGTGGAATACCGCAAGGGGCGCGGGCGCAAGGTGATCGACGATTCGCTGAGCGATACGCATAGCATTACCGCCGCCGATCTCGACGGAGACGGGCGCGATGAGCTTATCGTGGCGCAGCGGGGGGCACCGGGAAGGGTGCTGATTTATCGCGCCGGGAAGAAGATGGTGATCGATGAAGGCATTACGGCGGCGATGTGCGCTGCCGCGGATCTCGACGGCGACGGGCGAATCGACCTGGCGTGTATCGGGTCCGGCTCGCACAATCTGAAGGTTTACTGGAACCAGCGTTAGGCGCGGGCGGTTGCGATCCGGCGTGCCGGATACTGGGAGAGATGCCGAACCTATACGATCTCGATCCGGGGCCTGGGATGCCGGAGGTAATCCGGATGATTGTTGAGATCCCGAAGAATTGTCCGAACAAGTACGAATACGACGGCAAGCTGGGCTTGTTCCGGCTGGACCGTCCGCTGTATTCGCCGCTGCATTATCCCGGCGATTACGGATTTGTTCCGGGGACGCTGGCGGAGGACGGAGATCCGCTGGATGTGCTCACGCTGATGTCGGAGCCGAGTTTTACCGGGTGCATGATCGAGGTCCGTCCGCTGGGCGTGCTCGAGATGGTGGATTCGGAGGAGCGCGACCAGAAGGTTCTGGCGGTGCCGACGAGCAGTCCGCGGTATCAGCAGATCCAGTCGGTGGATCAGGTATGGCCGCACCTGCGGCGCGAGATCGAGCATTTCTTCACGATCTACAAAGAGCTCGAGGGCAAGCAGACGCATCTCGAAGGATGGCTGGGCCTGGTAGAGGCGCGGAAGCTCATCGTGAAGAGCCGGCAGGCGTATTTGAAAAAGAAGAAAAAGAAGCGTTAGGCTGCGCGTGACTGGTTTGGGATGCACGCGCCGGGCATGCCCGGCCCCTAACCATCGTGAGTCTATGCCAGGGTATTCACCGCCGCCGGTACGCGATCCTCATATGCGCCGATCGCGTCGGACTGCTTGAGGATAAAGCCGAGTTCGTCGACGCCTTCGAGCAGGCAGTGCTTCGAGAACGCATCGACGTCGAAACTGACGGAGCGTCCGGCGAACCGCAGGGTCTGCGTCGCGAGGTCGATGGTGACTTCCTGCGAGAGATCGGCGAATAGCGCGGCGTGGACGTCCTTCGCAACGACGATGGGGAGCAACCCGTTCTTGAGCGAGTTCTGCTTGAAGATGTCGGCGAACGAGGTCGAGAGAACGGCGCGGAATCCGTATTGCGTTAAGGCCCAGGGGGCGTGTTCGCGGGAGGAACCGCAGCCGAAGTTGTCGCCGGCGAGGAGGACCTGCGCGGTCTTGGCCCAATCCTGATTGAGGATGAAGTCGGGCTTAGGAGCGCCGGTGGCGTCGTAGCGCCAGTCGTAGAAGAGCTGGTCGCCGAGGCCGTCCTTGGAGATGGTCTTGAGGAAGCGCGCGGGGATGATCTGGTCGGTGTCGACGTTGTCGACGGGGAACGGAACCATTTTGCTGGTGACTGTCATGGTTGTGATCCTCTAACTCAACTGGCGGACATCGGCGACTTTGCCCATGACGGCGCTGGCTGCGGCGGTGAGCGGGCTGGCCAAGAAGGTGCGGCCACCTTTGCCTTGGCGTCCTTCAAAATTGCGGTTCGATGTGGATACGCTGTACTCGCCGGGCGAAAGCTGGTCGCCATTCATGGCGATGCACATGCTGCATCCGGCTTCGCGCCAGTCGGCTCCGGCGTCGCGGAAGATTTTGTCGAGGCCTTCGGCC
>JBDTTK010000252.1:0-6362 GCA_039930685.1 Bryobacteraceae bacterium
CCCGGAAGGCAAACTCGCCGCGCGAGTCCGAGGTGGCTTGCAATTTCCTTACCTTCTCCTTGGACCCCGTCGCCGGTTCGGTCGAGAGCGTCACGCTCACGCCTTGCAGTGCGAATCCCGGTTCCCGGAAGACCGTACCGGCCACTACGGAATACGGCGCAGGCTTCTTCTGCTTCTCACCGGCAACTGCTCCGGTCGCGAACCAAAGAAGCACGGCCAGCAGGCAGAGGCTACTTCCAGTCCTCATCCTCTTCTTCTTCTTCTTCCTCGTCCTCGTCGTCCTCGTCGAATTCGTCGTCGTCGTCCTCGTCGTCATCGCCTTTTTCAGCGGATGCACCCAACTCCAGAGGATCCACGCTCTTGACGGTGAGATTTGCGCCGCACTCCTCGCAAATCAACTCGTCGCCTTCGTCGAGTTCGTCTTCTTCCACATCGATTGCCGCATCGCACAGCGGACAGTTGACCATTGCTACTCCTCCACAGATACTCGCGAATCGCGTCGCCGTGTGCACGCAAACGCATCCGCCAGAAAATTATTTGAAATCCGAACCCGCGACCGCTGTTAGCGGTATTCCACCGCCGAAACTTCCGGCTTCAAAATAGCTTGCCACGTTTCGAGTTCAGAGAACGAGACCGTCACCAGCCGCTTCTCCATGTCCTCGCCCGTCTCAATCATATTCTTCAAATGGAGCGCTGCCAGCTTCAAGCACCACGGATCGCTCAGCGCGGTATCGCATTTCTTGGAGAGAGCGAGCAGATCCGGATGACCCAGCGCGATCACGCGTTCGTTCTTCTCTTCACCGTCGGTCCACAACGCGAACTTCACGTCCACCGTGTCCGCGTGCCGGATCGAGATTCCGGTCTGGAGCCAACGAAATTCGACTTCCCAGATTCGCCCGAACGGATCGGGACCAGCCTGAAAGCGTCGTGAGTTTTCGATCATCAATTTCACTCTACCATCGGCCTGACCGGCTGGTCTCGACGCGGTTTCGCCAAGCCTGTCGAACCATCCAGTCGATCCGCCACTCGCCGGATTCGGCAGACTCGCTTAGAATAGACGCCACGAACCGCAGCGATCGACCAGAGAGGAGAATACGTGCACTTCCCACGATTCTGGGCACTTGGGCAAACCGACGGCTTTTCGTCGTGGCGCTCGTCGGACCTGAGCTTCGAAGACGCTTACGCGCACGCCCGGCAGGCCGCCGCCAGGATTCGCGATCGCGTGCGGTCAGGCGCCGCACAGCCCGAAAAATACGGTTATGCCGACCGGCCGCTGCGGGAACAGATACTCCACGAGATGCGCGATGCCACCGGAGCCCTTTCCGCCGTGGTCAGCCGCAATTCCTGCGGCTGCCACGTACTCAACACCGCCAACGCCATGTTCGTCGACATCGATCTCGAGGACACCGGGAAGCGCGTGGAAGACGCACTGGATCGAGCCAAGTCCTGGGCCTATTCGCATCCCGGCTGGAACTGGCGCGTCTATCGCACTCGCGCGGGTCTTCGGCTGCTTGCCACGCACGCGTTGTTCGATTCGAGAGATCCAGCTTGCCAGGCCGTGTTTCAAGCGGTCGATGCGGATCCGCTGTATCGAAAGCTTTGCGGGACGCAACAGTCCTTTCGCGCGCGGCTGACACCCAAGCCCTGGCGCTGCGGGATTCAGGCTCCGGCACCGCGCTGGCCGTATCTCGATCCCAGGTTCGAAGCGGCCTTTCAAAAGTGGGACGCCAAGTATCAACATGCCGCAAACGGGTACGCCACCTGCCAGTTACTCCCGGATCTTGGATCTGGCCTCGTGGCGGAAGACGTGAAGCCGATCATCGCGTTGCACGACAACGTGACACGCGCGAGTTCCGGGCTGCCGTTGGCGTAACCAAAACTACCTGCTTTGGACTATGTGTGATCGCGGAGGAAATCGAGGAGGATGGCTTCGGTGCGCTCGCGGATCTGATCCACTAATTCGGGATCCATCTTTTCGAACTCGTCTGGAATACCAAGCACGGCAACGCGAGGCATCTCGTCGAGATAGCCAAACTGCTCCTCCAGGCGGGATCGATGCTTCGATTCCATTGCGAGGATCAGATCGGCCCAATGAAACATCGAGCCTGGGGTCTTTCCGGTAGATTGCCTCCGCAGTCGGGCTTCGCCACTGGTTCCGGCCGCAAACAAACAGGACGCGAACGCGCGGAGCTTCCGGGTCGTTCCGTTCAACTGCAGATTTCACAATGACGCTGAAAGCTCGTCCGCGATCGGCCTCACTAGACCTTCGCCACCGACTTGGTCAGATATTCCGAGTACGGACCCTTGAAGTCTTCCAGTTCGCCATGATCGAAGTTCCAGATCCGCGTAGCGACTTCATCGATCAGGTCGTGATCGTGCGTCACGAGCAGCACCGTGCCCTCATACTTCTGCAACGCAATGTTCAACGCATTGATGGATTCGAGATCCAGGTGGTTCGTTGGTTCGTCGAGCACCAGGACGTTCGGCTTTTGCAGCATGATGCGGCAGAACAGGACGCGGGCCGCTTCACCGCCCGATAGCGCTCCAGTCGGCTTCAGCGCCTCTTCGCTCTTGAACAACATTTGCCCCAGCAGTCCTCGGAGTTCTTCCTCGGGCGCCTGCAAGTCGAACTGGCGGAGCCATTCGATCACGGTCATTCCCGTCTGGATCGATTCCTTGGAATCCTGCGAGAAATAGCCGGCCGCTACTTCGTGGCCCCACTCGACCGTTCCGCTGTCGATCGTGAACTCGCGGTCCACGTCGTCGATAAAGCCGTCCGCATTGCGGATCAGCGACCGGAGAAGCGTCGTCTTTCCGGCTCCGTTGCGCCCCATGAGGGCGATCTTCTCGCCGCGCGGAACACTTGCAGTGAAATCGCGAATTACCTGCAGGTCGCCGTAGGACTTGCTCAGACCCTTGATCTCGAGCGGATGCCGTCCTGAAGGCCGCTTCATTTCAAAACGGATGAAGGGGCGCGCGATGTTCGAGCGAGCGAGATCCGACGTCTGCAACCGCTCGACTTCCTTTTTGCGCGAGGTCGTCTGAGCCGAACGCGTGCCGGCCGAGAATCGCGCGATAAATTCGTTCAACTGCGCGATCTTCTTCTCGCGCTGCGCGTTGTCCGATTCGATCCGCGACCGGATCTGTGTCTTCGCGAGCACCATGTCGTCGTACCCGCCGGTGTACATGATGATCGTCTGATAGTCGATATCGGCGACGTGCGTCGAGACTTCGTTGAGGAAGTGGCGATCGTGCGAAATCACGATCAGCGTGCCATCGTACCGGATCAGAAAATCCTGCAGCCAGTGGACCGAGTCGAGATCCAGATGGTTCGTCGGTTCGTCGAGCAGCAGCGCGGCCGGATTTCCGTAAAGCGCCTGCGCCAGCAGCACGCGGACCTTTTGACCGCCCTGCAATTCGCCCATCTTGCGCTCGTGCAGTTTCTCTTCAACTCTCAGGCCGTCGAGCAGAACGGCGGCGTTGCTCTCCGCCGAGTAGCCGTCCTCTTCGCCGACGATGCCCTCGAGCTCGCCCAGCCGCATGCCGTCCGCATCGGTCATCTCGGCCTTCTCGTACAGCGTGTCGCGCTCCTGCAGCGCGCTCCACAGGCGTTTGTTGCCCATGATCACCGTATCGACAACGCGGAACTCGTCGAACGCGAACTGATCCTGGCTCAGTACGCCGAGCTTTTTCGGCCGAGTGACGTCGCCTTTAGTCGAGTCGATCTCGCCCGTCAGGATCTTCATTAGCGTCGACTTGCCGGCGCCGTTCGGACCCGTGACGGCGTATCGCCGTCCGGCAAGAAACGTCACGGAGACATCTTCGAACAAAATCTTGGCGCCGAAGCGCATGGTAATGTTATTTACAGAAATCACGGGGGGAACTTCTATCTTACCCCGTCTGACTCTCCCGCACCATTGGAAAAGAGGCAAATCTGCGGCATTTGCCCGAACTACCGGGTCCGGCCGTCCCCAGCCGGACCCGCCTCCGAAACCTCTCTAGCGCCGCCGCCGCAATAACCCGAGCACGGCCAATCCTGCGCCCATTAGTCCATAAGTACCGGGTTCGGGCACGGCGCCTCCCCCTGTGTCGGCAATAAACGAGGCCGCGAAAAGGTTCGAGAACTGCAAAACGGAGGCGTTGCCGGAGTTCCCGGCCAAGGTCAGGATGTTACCTACATTCGCCAAGGTCGCGGACGGCAGCACGCAGGTCGTAGAGGAACCCACCGCCGGATTGACGATGCAGCTCGTCCCGACTAACATGATCTCCACGATCTCTTGATTTTGCGGAGCTCCGTTCGTCGCGTGCGACTCGACAAACGAATTCGTCGTACTCAGCAGGTTGACCGTTCCCGGCATCCCGGCGCTGACATTCAATGAGTAGGTAACCGTAAATGCCGACGCCTGGGTGGGATTGACAAAGAAGACGCTGTTCGGAGTCGGACCCGAGCTATTTTTGGTAAAGGTCAGAATCGCGGTCGTCCCTCCGCCGGTTGCGAGGTCGATACTGATATCTGCGCCTTGATACACGTTTCCTCCTCCGCTTGAAGCCGAACTAGCCAACTGAAAGCTCGTGAACGCAAACGTCGTCGAGCCGGAACCGACCGTGATGGAACACCCCGTCGGATTCGCTATCGTCCCGCATGACGTCGCGAATGCGGTTCCGGCGCCGGTCAGGAGTAGCGACAATCCCATGCTCCCCAGCCAGACTTTTCTCATCCAAATTCGTGCCATTGGTATCCTCCGAGAACGTGATTTGAACTGCTCGTAGAGGAATGACGATTGCCTCGCATTTGTATCAGTCGATTTGCCGCGTTCGGCTGCCGGCGCCACTTCAGCTACCATGTGACAAAGCCGATAGACGCAAGAAGCTCGCCGACCAAAACGAATCGGGCGAGCCGCCGGCAATTTCAAGTTCCCTCTAGAGGGGCATCGCCTGGAAGACAACGAACCGATCGTCGCCGACCTGCATCAGCGGTTCTCTAACCGCATTCTTTTCTTTGCCCTGCGAGAACTCCGTTCTCGCGCAGCCGCGGAAGACGTGCGCAACGATACGCTGCTGCGCGTGATCGAGGCGATCCGCAATGGCAAACTTGCCTCCCCCGACTCGCTGCCTGCGTTCGTGATTGCGACGGCGAGGAACGTGATCCGCGAGTATCGGCGGAAGGAATCTCGCGCGGACCCGCTTGGAGACCGCGAATTTACAGCGCCCGAACCCGCGCCATTCGTTGACCCCGCCGTGCAGCGCGCCCTCGAATCCGTCCTCCAGCGCTTGAAGCCCCGGGAACGGGACTTTTTGCGGCTGTATTATTATGAGGACCTTTCGAAGGAGGAGATCTCCGAACGCCTGGGAATCCTTCCGGACCGCGTCCGGCTCATCAAATCGAGAGCCCTCAAAAGCTTCCGCGAATTCTATTTGCGGCTGTCGAATCCGCCGCGCCAAGAATGATTGTTACAAACTGAGCGCGAACAACACTTTAGTACTGAACCAAACAAACGACGACATGACGCACGAAGAAATCCAGCGCCGCGAAATCGCCGAACTCTATGTCCGGGGCCGACTCGACGACGCCGAGCGCGCCGCCTTCGAGGATCACTATTTCGCCTGCGATGAGTGCTTCGAGCAAACAGAGATTCTCCAGAAGTTTGTCGATGGCGTCACCGAGGCCGCTGTATCTGGCAAGTTGCCACGCCCCGCGCGGACTCAATCCTTCGGCTGGTTCCGGCCCGCGTTCTTCGCTGCCTGCGCTGCTTCCCTCGTTTTGGCGGTGACGACCGGGTGGTTCTTGCTGGTGGAACGCCCGCGCCTCGAATCCGCCATCGCGCACGAGCGTTCTGAAACGGACTCCCTGCGCGAGCGCGTAGACGCCGAGCGGAAGGAGGTGGCGGGGCTGGCCGGTCGCTTCCTGGGGCCGGAACCGAATCTGCCGCTCGTCATGCTTACGGCTGATCGTGCCGCCGGAACGAACACCGTCACACTTTCGACCAAAAGCTCACACCTCGCGCTCTGGATCGAACCCCCGCCCGCCCCGGCCAGCGCAACCTACCTTGTCTCGGTCCTTGACGCGTCCGGTGCGACGGTCGAACGGATGGACGGCGTGATCCGCAATTCCTACGGTGCGCTTGCTTGCGCGCTGCCCGCCGCAAAGCTGCGCCAGGCTGATTACCGCGTCCAGCTCTTCATTCACCGAGACGCGCGAACCGAGCTGGTCGGCGAATATCGATTGGACGTTCGCAAATAGCCAGGGCGTGATCCGGGTTCGCATTTTCACCCGTTTGGCCCAGAGCGGTGGCTGGTACGCCAATCGCCGGGTGAGCGCATCACAGATCCAGCTCGGCTGCCGCGCCTATTCCTCGACGATG
>JBDTTK010000253.1:0-6346 GCA_039930685.1 Bryobacteraceae bacterium
GGCGCAACTCGTGATCGCGATGGGTGCGACCGCGAGGGGTGCGCGCAGAAACGCTCTTCGGCTCCACATGATCTCCTAGTGTACCGGCCCAGACTAAGGTTTCCGCTTGAGACGCGTAGGCCCTTTGCGTCCAGCCACCAAATGGTTGAAACTAAATAGGAACCGGCGGCGCTACGGCGTCGCGGCAGACCTAAAGGATTCGTGTCTGCCTACGGAAGGAGCTTTAGAACAACTTGTCCATGAACATCCGCTCGCTGTTCAGCCTTTTCTCCTCCGACCTCGCGATCGATCTCGGAACGGCGAACACGCTCGTTTACGCGAAGGGGAAAGGCATCGTCGTGAACGAGCCTTCGATTGTCGCTATCAACAAGACCAACGAAGGATGGCGTCATCGCCGACTTCAAGGTCACTGAGCGGATGCTGAATTATTTTATTCAGAAGGCGCACGGGCGCAAGATGCTGGTACATCCTCGCATCGTCATCGGCGTTCCGGGCGAGATTACTCAAGTCGAAAAGCGCGCTGTCATCGATTCCGCCTATCGCGCCAAGGCGAGCGAAGTGCACCTGGTCGAGCAGGCGATGGTCGCCGCGATCGGAGCGGGCCTGCCGATCACGGAGCCGTCGGGCAACATGGTGGTCGACATCGGCGGCGGAACGACCGACGTCGCGGTGATTTCACTTTCGGGCATTGTGCATTCCCGCTCCGTTCGCGTCGCCGGCAATGAGATGGACGACGCGATCATGCAGTACTTGAAGCGCAAGTACAATCTGCTGATCGGCGAACGCACGGCGGAGCAGATCAAGATCCAGATTGGCTCCGCGTTTCCGCTCGACAAGCCCATAACGATGGAGATCAAGGGCCGCAATCTCATTGAGGGCGTACCGAAGACGATCACGATCGACGATTCGGAGATTCGCGAAGCGCTGGCGGAATGCACGGCCACGATCATGAACGCGATCCGCGTGGCGTTGGAGCGGACGCCACCCGAGCTTTCCGCCGACATCAGCGATCGAGGCATTGTTCTCACCGGCGGCGGCGCGCTGCTCAAGAATCTCGACAAGCGCATCCGCGATGAGACAGGCCTGCCTGTTTCGATCGCCGAAGATCCTTTGGCTTCGGTGGTGCTCGGTACGGGACGAATGCTGACAGACTTCAAGCTGCTCCGGAGAATCGCGATCGAGTAGTACGCGCACTATGGAAACGATCCTCAACCGATATCGGAGCCTTACGGTGTTACTTGCCGTGATCGTCGCGCAGTTGCTGCTGCTGGCGTATCAGGTGAAGAGCAACCAGGAGGTCCGGCTGATCCGGATTTGGGCGATGACCGCGGTGACACCGCTCGCGCGCGTCATCGAGGCTACGCGCAGTTCGACGGCCCGATTTTTTTCCGATTACTTCGTTCTTCTCGATGTGCGCGAGGAAAACAAGAGCCTCAAGTCGGAGATGAATCGGCTCAAGATTGAAAATCAGTTTCTGAAGACGGAGCTTTCGACCGCCGATCGCGCCCGCGCACTCGCCGCGTTCCAGACGCGCGCTCAGTCGAAAACGGTAGCGGCGCGCATTATCGGTAACGCACCTGGGGCAACGTCGAAGGTGGTGCTGGTCGACCGCGGATCGACGAACGGCGTCGAGCGGGGCATGCCTGTGATTACGCCGGACGGGATCGTCGGCAAGGTAACGTCGGTGTATCAATTTGCTTCGCAGGTACTGCTCATCACCGATCCGACATTCGCAGCGGGCGTGCTCTCGCAAAAGAGCCGCGTCCACGGTACCTTGAAGGGCCAGGGACATTCCACTTGCCTGATCGACTACGTGCAGAACGAACAGAAGGTTGAGACGGGCGACTGGTTTTTCACGTCGGGAGACGATCGGGTATTCCCAAAGGGGCTGCCGGTCGGGCAAGCGACGGTGGTTCGTCAAGGCAAGACGTTCAAGGAGATTTACGTAGTTCCGAGCGGCCTCCAGAATGGACTCGAGGAAGTTCTGATCGTGATCGAAGGCGTGCACCAGCCGATTCCGGAGTCGGCGGGCGGTGCGCTGCAGCCAATCAAGTCTATGCCTCCGCCGCCGCCCGATCCCGGCGCGCAGACTGGCGAACAGTCCGAGCAAACCACGCCAACGCCGACGGGCGTGGTCCGGTCCTCGCTATCCACGGATGCCGATCAGTTGCTCTCGAAGTACAAGCGGCTGGGACAGGCCCAAGGCGTCAAGTACGGTGAGAACTCGGGGAAGCTTCCGAATTTCAATCAACCGGTCACGGATGAAAAGAAGGTGCCAGTAGAACCGCCGAAAGCACCGGGAGGCCCGCCATCGCCTCGTCCATGATGGATTATCAGGATTCGCTGCTTTCGCGGCCCCGGCGCAACCGCGCAGCCAAGCTTCGCCCGGTGTCGCTCATCGCGGTTCCGCTGGTGGCGATTCTGTTTCAGGTCTACGTTCCACGATTTCTTCCGCTCCTCGGATATGTGGACCTGCCGCTGCTGGTGACCGTCTATTTCGCGCTGATGAAGCGGTCGACCATCCCAGCCGTGTTCTTTGGTGCGATCGTCGGACTGGCGCAGGACTCGTTGTCCAGCCAGCCGCTGGGCATGTTCGGAATCGTCAAGACTCTGGTCGGCTACTTCGCCGCGTCGGTGAGTATGCGCTTTGATGTCGACAATTCCACGCTGCGGTTTGTACTGGGCTTCTTCTTCTTTTTCTTTCACCAGTTTTTTTACTGGGTGCTCGCGCGTGCGCTGCTTGGACTCAATGTTCTCTTTGAACCCCAGCAAATGATCGTGCTGGGCCTGTTGAATGCGGCGGTCGCGGTACCGCTGTTCCATGTTCTCGATAAGCTAAAGGTGGCTGCGTAGCAGCAGGAAACGATGTCTAGCGTTCCACGCCCTGAAACCGAGCGCGAGCGCGAGCAGGAACTGGCGAACAGCCGGATTCTCCGCGACGAAACACAGTTTGCGACCGGCAAGATCGCTACGTTTCAATACATCACGGTCGGCATTTTTCTCATTCTTCTAACTGGCTTCTGGGATCTACAGGTCTCTAACTATGAAACCAATGTCGACCGCGCGGAGCGCAACCGCATCCGGTCGATTCCGCTGCTGGCGCCGCGCGGGAAGATTCTCGATCGCGACGGACGGGTGATCGTCGACAATCACTCTTCGTTTACCGTCATCCTGACGCGCGAGAATCTGAAGCCGGAACACATTAAGCCGATCGCCGATGGCCTCAATCTTGACCCGGAGGATCTGCAGGCCCGCCTGCGCCGGTTCGCCTCACGACCGAAATACGAGCCGATGATGATCAAAAGCGAGTTGACGCCCGGCGAACTTGCTTTCGTCGAATCGCATCGCGACGCGGAAACCTTCCCCGAACTGGAGCTAATCCATTCGCAGCGGCGTCTGTACCCGAAGGACGGACTTGCCGCGCACGTGATCGGTTACGTCGGGGAAGTGAGCGAGCCTGAACTCAATACAGCGGAATTCGCCCGCTACTCGCAGGGTGACATTGTCGGCAAGGCCGGGCTTGAGAAGCAATACAACGACCAACTGATCGGCATCGATGGGCAACGGCGCGTCATGGTCGACAACATGGGCCGCGAACGCGAACTGCTCGAAAATAAAGAGGCGACGCCCGGAAAGAATCTCGAGACGACGCTAGACCTAGACCTTCAGGCGGTCGCCGAATTGGCGATGGAAGGCCGCCGCGGCGCGGTGGTTGCGCTCGATCCGCGTACCGGTGAAGTGCTCGCGATGGTGAGCCGTCCCTCTTTCGACCCGAATATGTTCGCGGGAAGAATTCGCGCTGCGGATTGGAAAGAGATCACCTCGAATCCGTTCAACCCGCTTTTTAATCGCGCGCTCCAGTCAGAACTTGCGCCGGGCTCGACGTTTAAGCCGATCGTCGCGCTCGCGGGACTGGAAAGCGGCTTGATCGACGAGAACTTCGCCGTAAATTGCCCCGGCGGCGCCACTTTCTATGGCCACTTCCACAAATGCCACCTCTTCTCCAAAGGCGGACACGGGTCCGGCGTCAACCTTCATCGGGCACTGACCGGTTCCTGCGACGTTTATTTTTACAACGTCGGAGACCGGATCGGGATTGAGCGTATTGCTCAAATGGCGCAGGCGACAGGCATCGGCAAGAAAACCGGGATTGACCTGCCCCACGAATCAGAAGGCACGATGCCATCGACGAAGTGGAAGCTCCGAACCCAGCGCGAGAAGTGGTACGCGGGAGAAACGATTTCCGTAGCAATCGGGCAAGGCGCGGTCACGGTTTCACCGCTCCAATTGGCCTACGCCATCGGCGGACTCTCAGTGGGCGGCGTTTGGCATCGGCCACACATGATCAAGGATGCGGTGAAGCCCGACAGCGACCGGCGCGCGGCGATCGATTCCGCGAACCTCGAAAAAGTGATCTACGGAATGTACGGCGTCGTGAACGAGGGCGGCACGGGAACCAGCGCGCGCCTGCCGGGGATCGATGTGTGCGGCAAGACCGGGTCGGCGCAACGCGCGTCCAATGAACTCATCAAGACGATGAAGGCGAATGGTTTGACGCCCGGCGAAGAATTGAAGGATAACGCGTGGTTTGTCGGATTCGCACCTCGCCAGAATCCGGAAATTGTGGTCGTCGCCCTCTTCGAAGCGGGCGTGCACGGCAACTTTGCCGCCCCGATCGTACGCGATGTCATTAAGTCCTATTTCGACAAGAAAGCCCGACAAGCGGCGCCGACTCAGTTACGGTCCGCCGCGGACCTCTTTGCGCTTCCCGGAACATTCGCGCCGCCGCCAGTGGCAAAGAGAAAGCCCATCGAATATGCCGGAGGCGTTCTCGAATAGCGACTCGCCATGGCACACTACCGATCCTTTCGCGATTTCGATTGGCCGATGTTCGTCATCACGATGTCGATCTGCGCCCTCGGCGTGTTGCAGATTTTTTCCGCAACGCTGGATACAAAATGGCATAACGCCTGGTGGAAACAGATCCTCTGGCTCGTCATCGCAGTCGGCATGATGTGGGTGATTAGCTCGATCGACTATCACACGCTGCTGGGTCAGGTCCCGATATTGTACTCAGGAGGCATCGTCCTATTACTGGCGACCATTACGATCGGGTACGCCGTCTTTGGCGGGAAGCGCTGGATTCCGATTTTCGGTTTCAAGCTGCAAATCTCGGAGTTCGTGAAGCCGGTGCTGGTATTAGTCGTGGCGCGATTCCTGGCCGAGTTGAAGGGGGAAGCGCTGGAGGGTCGCGATCTACTGAAATTGGGCGGCCTGGTGGGTTTGCCGCTGCTCCTGGTCATGTTCCAACCCGACTTGGGCACGGCGCTGACCTACCTGCCGATCGCCATCTCCGGCGCCTTGATCGCCGGGATACGATGGCGTCATCTATTAGTGATGACAGTGCTGGCGGCGGTATTGGTGCCCGCCGGCTGGTATGTTCTAAAGGATTATCAAAGGGCTCGACTGGTCACGTTCCTGGACCCCGGCCGCGATCCGAAGGGACAGGGCTATCAGGTGATCCAGTCGAAGATTGCCGTTGGTTCCGGCGGGATGTGGGGGCGTGGCGTCACGCGAGGCTCCCAAACGCAGTTGCAGTTCCTGCCGGTTCCGCACACCGACTTTATTGTGTCGGCATTCGCGGAAGAGCACGGCTTCGTCGGCGTTGTTGTAATGTTAGGCTTGTATTTCCTGCTGTTGATGCAGATTGTGCAGAACGCACAAACGGCTCCAGACCGGGCCGGAATGTATATTTGCATGGGGGTAGCAACGTTGCTGCTCTTTCATTTGCTGGTGAATGTCGGAATGGCGGTTGGAAGGATGCCGGTCACCGGGATCCCACTTCCGCTCATGAGCTCCGGCGGATCCAACCTTTTGTCTGTATTCTTGATGCTGGGGCTGGTCAACAACGTCCGGCTCCGGAGATTTGTTAACTAACCGGCAGGTATAGTCTGCCGGCAAGAGAGCGCGCCCCGCGTCTTTGTGCGAATCACGAGGATCGGGCATTGCAGGTATTGGCGCAGTACAAACAGTTTTTGCGCGTCTGAGGACGCGGGACCGGGAGTGAACGCGTCCAGTCGTTGGCGGACGCCGACAATTGGCCTTCCCGGGACGCGGACAAAGCGCTTTTCGTGCGAAGCCAGGAAACGGGCCGGGTCTTTACCGACTGCCGGAGCTCACTGGCGTTCGCGATGCCAAACCAGTCCTGCTTCTCTCACTCCTTGCCGTTTGCGGCGTAGGCGATGGCGCGCGGTCCGGTCAACCCGGACCATTGCGGTCCGATGATTCGACCCGAACGAGGGGACTCCCCAGGTTCCGGGTCCGTCGGTCCGAATAGGAGATGAGG
>JBDTTK010000254.1:0-6309 GCA_039930685.1 Bryobacteraceae bacterium
AGAGCGACCGCGACGGCATGCGCATCGTGTTCGAACTGAAGCGCGGCGAGCAGGCCGAAGTCATCCTGAACAATCTGTATAAGCAAACGCAAATGCAGATCAGCTTCGGCGTGATCATGCTGTCGATTGTCAACGGACAACCACGCGAACTGCCGTTGATGGACGTCATCCGCCGCTTCATCGACCACCGGGTCGATGTGGTCCGCCGGCGCACGGACTACTTGCTGCGCAAGGCGCGCGACCGCGAACATCTGCTGCTTGGTTTCCAGAAAGCGCTCAACCAGCTCGATTCGGTAATCGCGTTGATCCGTGCTGCGAAGAATCCGAAGGAAGCGCGCGAAGCTCTGCAAGGTCTCGCGTTCTCCGAAGCTCAGATCGCCGCGATCAAAGAGGCGGGCGGCGCGGGCATCGTTTGGGACTTCAGCGAGCGTCAGGCGCAGGCCATCATCGAACTGCAACTCCAACGCCTTACCGGCATGGAGCAGCAGAAGATCCTCGACGAACTTGCCGAGATCCAGCGCATGATCGCCGAATATCTCGAGATCCTCGGATCCGACAAGGTTCTTCGCGGCGTGATCGTGAAGGAATTGAAGGAAGTCCAGAAGGACTTCGGCGACGAGCGCCGCACCGAGGTGATCGAAGACACCGGCGAAATCCGGCTCGAAGATCTGGTGCAGATGGAGGACGTCGCCGTCACGGTGACGCGCGGCGGCTACCTGAAGCGGACCGCCGTCGATACCTATCGCCGCCAGACGCGCGGCGGCAAGGGCCGTATCGGCATGGGCACGCGCTCCGAGGACGTGGTCGAGAACCTCGTCATTGCCTCGACGCACGCCTACCTGCTGATCTTCACGACCAAGGGCCGCGTGTATTGGCTGAAGATCTACGAAATCCCCGACGCCGGAACCACCGGCAAGGGCAAACACATCTCGGGTCTCATCAATCTGCAGCCGGACGAAGAAGTGAAGGCGTTCCTTCCGGTCAAAGATTTCGTCGAAGGGAAGTTCATCGTGATGGTGACCAAGCAGGGTGTCATCAAGAAGTGCGAACTGACCGAATTCGACAATCCGATGTCGCGCGGCATCATCGCGCTGTCGCTTGACGACGGTGACGAGCTGATCGCGGCCCGCCTCACTTCCGGCGACAACTTTATCTTCCTCGGCACCTACGGGGGCATTGCCATCCGCTTCAAGGAGGATGAAGTCCGGTCGATGGGACGGCCCGCGCGGGGCGTGCGTGCGATGGATCTGGGGGAAGACGACTACCTGGTCGGCGCGGAAGTCGTCGACGAAGAGGGGTTGATCCTTTCGATTTCCGAGCACGGCTACGGCAAACGGACACCGCTCAAGGACTACCGCCTGACGCATCGTGGCGGCAAGGGCGTCATTAACATGAAGACCACGAAAAAGGTCGGCAATGTGATGGCGATCCTGTCGGTGAAAGAAGACACCGACCTCATGATCATCACCAAGGACGGCAAGATCATCCGTATCGAATCGGGCGAGATCCGGCAGGCGGGACGGTCGACGCAGGGCGTTCGGCTGGTCCGCATGGAGGACAACGACGCAGCCGCAGCGGCGTGCGTCATTCCGGACAGCGAAGTGGTCGCAGATCAGGAAGATCTGCCGCTCGAGTAGCGCCGGAGTTGTCATCTCGGCGGGCGGAGTCGTCGGTGATCGCAGGATCACGACGGTGGGCCGCTATCATAGGAAAAGTATGGCCTCGCTCGTACAACTCGGCCCCGCGAACCAGGCTGTGCTGCTCCCGAAGCAGGACTGCCTCTTCGCCGTCCTTCGCCGAATGGAGCACGTCGCAGTCGCTTACTCGGGCGGGACCGACTCTGCCTATCTCGCTTGGGCGGCGCATCAGGCGCTGGGCGAGAATGCCGTCGCCATCACCGCCGATTCTGCCTCGCTACCCCGGTCTCATCGGGACGATGCGGCGGCGTTTGCCAAAGAGTGCGGCTTCCGCCACGAGTTCATCGAGACCAACGAGTTCGACAATCCGGAGTACGTGAAGAACGACAGCAATCGCTGCTTCCACTGCAAAGACGAGTTGTTTACCCAGCTTTCCGTGCTGTGCCGCGAACGCGGAATTGAGCATGTCATCTACGGAGTCAACGTCGACGACCTCGGCGACTACCGCCCAGGTCAGCGCGCCGCGAAGCTCCATCGGGCCGAGGCTCCGCTCGTCGAAGCCGGACTCACGAAATACGAAATCCGCGAGCTCTCGAAACTCGCCGGACTCTCGACGTGGGACCGACCGGCCGCCGCATGCCTGAGCTCGCGGATCCCTTATGGAACGCCGGTCACGCCGGAAACCATTCGTACCGTCGAAGCCGGTGAAGAAGCGGTCCGCGCGTTGGGCTTCCGGCAGTTTCGCGTGCGGTTCCATGGCGACCTCGTGCGCATCGAAATCGCGCCTGACGAACTCGCCCGCGCCCTCACTCCGGAATCGGCGCGCGCGTTCACTGCCATCTTCAAGCCTCTGGGATTCCACTACGTGACGCTCGACCTCGAAGGCTACCGGCAAGGTTCGCTGAACGCCGCACTCGCGCGTTAGTCATTTCGCTTCCGTCAAACCTCTCGCGGTGTTCCCCAAACATCGGTCCTCGCTCGCCGAAGCCCGTTTCTCCTGTGATAGGATACGGGCGCATTGCAATTTCATGACTACGGAGCCACCACGAAGTGAGAGTCTACGAAGGATCTGAAATTAGAAATGTCGCGTTGGCCGGTCACGGGCACTCCGGAAAGACATCGCTTACGGCCGCGATTCTGTATACCTCCGGCGCCACCAACCGTTTGACCAGAGTCGACGACGGCACCACGTTGACCGACTATGACGACGAAGAAATCGCGCGCAAGATCACGATTTCGACATCGCTCGCCACTGCCGAATGGAAGAAGCAGAAGATCAACCTCCTCGACACCCCCGGCTTTAATCTTTTTATCTCGGACGCAAAGTTGGCCTTGGGCGCGGCGGACGCCGCGTTCATTACGGTCGACGGCGTCTCCGGTGTCGAAGTGCAGACGGAGAAGGTCTGGCATTTCTCGGAAGAGTTCGGGCTGCCTCGCGCGCTCGTGATCAACAAACTGGACCGCGATCGATCGAGCTTCGAGCGCACCGTCTCGAGCATCCAAACGATCTTCGGACGCGCCGCGGTACCTGTGCATCTGCCGATCGGCAGCGAGCGCGATTTCAAAGGCATCGTTGACCTGGTCACGATGAAGGCCTACACCTACACGGCCGGCGGCGACGGCAAAGCCACGGAAAGCGAAATCCCCGCCGACTTGGCCGACGAAGCACAGGCGGCCCACGAGGTTCTGGTCGAGATGGCGGCGGAAGGGAACGACACGCTGCTTGAAGAGTTCTTCGCCGAAGGCACGCTGCCCATCGAGCACATCGTCGACGGCCTGCGAGAGGGCGTTCACGACCACCGCATCTTTCCCATCCTTTGCGCGTCCGCCGCGCTGAACATCGGCGCGGACCTGATGATGAGCTTCGCACTCGACTACTTCCCGGCTCCCGTGGACCGCGGGCCGTTTGGCGCGACACACAATGGCGACACCGTGCGGCGCGCCGTGAAGGATTCCGAAGCTCCTGCCGCATTCGTATTCAAAACGGCGGCGGACCCGTTCGCGGGTCGCGTCACGTATTTCAAGGTGATGTCGGGCGTCATCAAGAACGACGCCAGCGTCGTCAACTCGCGCACTTCGCAAGGCGAGCGGCTGTCGCACATTTCGTGCGCGATGGGCAAAACCCTCACGCCGGTCACCGAATTGAAAGCCGGCGATCTTGGCGCGGTGGCAAAGCTCAAAGACACGCTCACCGGCGATACGCTGTACGACAAAGCCTACGCCGTCGAGTATCCGCATGTCGAAATCCCCGAGCCGTCGATTGCCTATGCGATTTCGGCTAAGACCCGCAATGACGAAGACCGCATGGGCAACGCGATCCACAAGATCCTCGAAGAGGATCCGACCTTGCGCTTCTATCGCGATCCACAAACGAAGGAATTCTTGCTTGCCGGCAATGGACAGCAACACGTTGAGATCATCTGCAGCCGTTTGAAGAAGCGCTACAGCGTCGACGTTGAGCTTCACGCGCCCAAGATTCCGTACCGCGAGACGATCCGCGGAACCGCCGACGTCCAAGGCCGCCACAAGAAGCAGACCGGCGGGCACGGGCAGTTTGGAGACTGTTGGATCAAGGTGGAGCCGCTGCCGCGCGGCGAAAAATTCCAATTCGATAACGACGTCTTCGGCGGCTCGATCCCCAAGAACTTTATTCCAGCGGTGGAAAAAGGGATCATCGAAGCCGCCGCCAATGGCTACCTCGCCGGCTATCCAGTGGTCGATTTCAAAGTCAGCTTGTATGACGGCAGCTATCACGATGTCGACAGTTCGGAAATGTCGTTCAAAATGGCGGCGCGGAAAGCCTTCAAGGCGGCGATGGCGGCCGCCAAACCGGCTTTGCTCGAACCGGTCATGAAAGTAGAGGTCCAGGCTCCGGTCGAGTATGCGGGCGACCTCATGGGCGACATGAACGGGCGGCGGGGACGCATCTCAGGCATGGACACGAACGGTGCTACGCAGATCATCCGCGCCCAGGTTCCGATGTCCGAGATGCTTACGTATCAGAACGACTTGATCTCGATGACGCAAGGCCGCGCGACGTTCCACATGGATTTCGATCACTACGACTTTGTGCCATCGCTACAGGCGGAGAAAGTGATTGCCGCCGCGCGGGCGGCGAGGACCGGAGTCGAAGAAGAAGACGAGTAGCGCGCGCCGATCGCCGTTCGTGCGATCGTCGCAAAGCTCCGCTAGTATGGCAGGATGCCAAAGCGATCCAGTGCCCTCGCGCTCCTTGTATTCTTAGCGGCGGATCCCGGAGTCGCCTGGGGACCTCGCGGACATCAAGTCATTAACCGCGTGGCGATCGCGGCGCTGCCTTCTGATGCGCCCGCGTTCTTGCGCAATTACGCCGATTGGATCGCCGAACGTTCGACCGTGCCGGATTCGTGGCGGCTGCCATCGGAACCATTTCTGAAAATCGACGAGGACCCGAATCACGGATGGTTCAAGGAGCAATTCGCTTTCCTGAAAACCATCCCGCGCTCTCGCTATGAGTTCGTTCTCGCGCTCTACGACGAATACCTTCGCATTAAGGACAAGGACCCCGAGCGCGGCCGCTTTACCAACGTCCGTTGGACCGGAACGCTCCCTTACGCCGCCGTCGAAACCTACGAGCGAATCAAGGTTGGCATGCGCCAGTATCGCGCAGCGGCGACCGCCGGCCGGGATACGGGCAATATCGAGCGCGACATTGCGTTTTGTGTCGGCTGGCTTGGCCACTATACGGGCGACGGCGCACAGCCCTTGCATGACTCGATTCATCACGACGGCTGGCTTGGCCTGAACCCGGCGAATTACACCCGCGAACCGTCCATTCACGGCCGCTTTGAAACGGCCTTCGTTGACTTGATCGAGGTGTCCCCCGCGGATGTCGCGCCGCGCCTGGGAAAGGCACGTGTCTATCCCGACGCTTTCGACGCGATCCTTGCGCACCTGGATAAGGCGGCTTCGCACGTCGAAGAGATTTACGGGCTGGATCTCGCCGGCGCATTTTCAGACAAGCAGAGCAAGCAGGGACGGGAACTCGTCGTTGAACGGCTGGCGAGTGGCGCTGAGTTACTCCGCGACCTGGTCTGGCAGGCCTGGATCGAAAGCGGACAGCCGTTGCGGCGTCCGGCCGGCGGTAACCCGATCGACTTCAGAAATCCGAACTACAATCCGGCGACGGGATCGGCTCCGGCGCCGAGGTAGGATTGCCGGTCCCGGCTCCAGAAACAGAGCCGCCGCCCTGCTGGTCAGCGGGCGGCGGCACCTCCGGGTCTGTGAATCATGGCCGGCTATTTTTTTCTGCCGTGCTGATTCATCAATCGAACGCGAGCTTCGAGTTGCGTGGCTTCCTTCTTTCGACGTAGCCGTTTGAGGAGCACAATGTAGTCGTTGACCGTCTCGAACAGCAGCGGAGACGGCGGCTCGACATTGGAAGAGGGCGCGCGCTTGGCAGTGAACAAATTGCGCTTATCCAGAATGCTGATGGACAACTTGTAGAGGCTGTCCGCCTCGGCGTCGCGGTTGCGCGAGGCGCACAGCGCCGCGAGCGCGTTGAGGCTGCTTGCCGTTTCCGTTTCTCGCGAAGACAGGATCTGGCGGAACAGCGGCTCCGCCTCGGACTGGCGACCTTGCGCCGTGTAAATCTCCGCGATCCGCCCGAGATTCGCCTGCGTTTGCGGATTGG